>PUOW01000328.1 GCA_003552185.1 Spirochaetaceae bacterium | reverse complement strand
CCGCGATTCCCGCCGCCTCGGCATCCTCGCTGACGACCAAGCTGAATAGATACGGCTGAACCGCGAACGCAGCGGGGTCGGCCTCGATCACCGCGGCCCGGCGGCCGTACAATCCGGCTGCGACCAGCTCGTCGCGCAGCGCGCGAACGGTGTCGGCATCCTCTTCCACCATCACCACATGCAGGCCGCTACGGTTCAGCAACTCGCGAAAAAGGTCGCCGGAGCCCTTGCCGAGAACGAGCGCATATCCGTCCGCCCGGTTCGCGGAGTGCAGCAGGCCTTGCTCGCCAAGACGTTCGAGCAGCGATTGGGCGACTCCGCTCCACTCCTCGCTGCGCGGTTCCAACGGCTCGGGATCATACGCGTATTCGCGGGGTTGGACCTCCTCCGGCCCGAAACAGTAGAGCCGGCCGTCCTCCGTCGTAAAGAAAAGGCGACCCCTTGCGGCGAGCTTGTAGAATACGTGCGTATCCTCCGGGACGCCCTCCGACCACGCTGCGGAAGCCCGGATGCCGGTATTCACATGGACCTCGCCGTTGAGCCGATCCGCTACGCTTTCTATACGCTGCCGCAGCATGTCGTTTGACTGGAACCCCAGACCGTCCGCATGGACGGCGTATCCGCCGCCTCCTTTGCCCCGGAATGGAGGATCGGCAAGCACCCGTCCCGTGCGCCGATCCAGATAAAGCGGTTCGCCCCAACTCTCTCCGCGTCCGAGAGCCACCACCAGTTTTTCCTCGGAGGCGGCGAGATATCCCTGCGGGGAAATCCCCCCGTACCCGTAGGCGTCGCTGTGAGGGACCGCCACGTAATCGGAACTCAGGGTATCGTTGACCCACTCCACCTCGCCCGTGTCGGCATCCAGGGCATAGACGAACGTTCCATGCAGCGGAAAAATGCCCGCGGCGAAATAGACCGTGCCCTCCTTGATCACCGGTCCGCCGCGAGCGGCCCAGAAGTTGATAATGCGCTCGTTGCCCAGCAGTCGGTGGTCGGAGGGCCCGGCTTGAAAGGTCCACACCAGATCGCCGGTCTTCGCATCGACGCAATACAGGTAGCCGTCGTCGCTGATGAAATACACCCGGCCGTCCCACACCGCGGGCGCCAGGCGTACCGGCCCGTCGGCGTAAAAACGCCACACCTCGGTTCCATCCTCTCCGTTGTAGGCCGTTACGCTGTCGGTCACGTTCGAGGGAACGAAAAGCTTGCCGCCTTTCGCCACGGGCGTATACGAAACATCGAAATCCAGCTTGCCCCGGTCGTCCCACTGGTGCGGCCAGGCGCGTTTCGGCGCCGGCAGCTCGCGCACCCATTGCAGGTGCAAGTCCTCGGCGAGTCGATCTTCGGGATACCCGGCGCTGCGGGCGGCGTCATAACGCCACATCGGCCAATCCACCAGCCTCTTGTCGATACTCTTAAGCCGCAACGTGTCCGCGTTCCCGTCGCCATTCGTGTCCACAAACTCGACATCCCAATGATCCGTATCCACCTCCTCGGCAAGCGTCAATTCCCGATCCAGCAGCTCGCCCTCCCAGGTCATGATATCCCGATGGCCGTAAAACGGGGTCCGCGCCGTCGATACGTTCAGGCGGGCGCCCTCCGCAAAACGGACATCGCCGCTCACCTTGATCGGCGTGGCCTCGTTCATCCGATCGAACCGAACATGAAGCGTTCCGTGCCGGCCTTGATGCCAGGAGCCGAGCTTGATGGGGTCCGCCGCAGAGCCGACCACGGTAAAATGACCGGCGCCCCCCCTGCCCAGTTCGACGCCTTTCGCGCGATCTATGCGACCGCCGGCAATACGGAACTCGGAGGCGCCGTCACCGGATTCGCCGACGATAATTTTCCCCCTCTCCAACAGATCGAGACGCCCGCCTTTCAACCGATAGACGCCGGACCCGCCGTCCTGTCCCAGGCGCAGACCGGCTTCGCCCGCGATTTCTACTCCACCTTCCAACTGTTCGATGGTTCCTCGACCGTCGCCGCCCCGCCCCACGACTACGTCCCCTTCTCGACCCGCCAGCCGAGCGAAAGCGTCTCCGACGATGTAGACGCTGCCTTTCCCGTCCCAGCCGACACGGCTGAACGGTAACGTCCGCGTATCGAAGATCGGTACGCGCTCGCCCTCGCCGAGATGAAGCGGTTGCTTGTCGGAAAGCGCGTCGTCTTTCGCCGCATACAACCGTAACGTATCCGCCTCATCGTCTCCGCTGCTGTCCACAAATCGGAAATGCCAGGTAGCCTCATCTATGCCCTCGGCAAACGCCAAACCCCGATCGGTCAGTTCGCCGTCCCATCGCATCACATCCCACGCGCCGGAACGGGCGGCCCCGTCAAGAAATCCGACATCCAGCTTGGCGCCGTCCAAGAACTCCACATTCCGGCCGACTTCGATGGGGGCGACGCCGCCGTCGTCGATGGCGACCCGCAGGACGCCCTGATCGTTCTGGAACCAGTCGCGATTAAGCGAGATGTTCGAGGCGCCGGAACCCGCCACGTAAAACACGCCGCCTGCGGCGTCCGGGCCGGTACTGCCTCGGCCGAACTGAATGTTGTGGGATTGAAAATCGCCGCCGAAGATATTCACTTCCGCGCGACCGGCCCGTTCGCCGCTGCCCGCCTCGTAGGATCCGATCCACATTGTATCCGTATCCTGATCCAGACGCCCGCCGTCATAAAGGTTGAGGATGGCGACCCCTTGACCGTCGGCGTCCTGCCGCATCCCCAGTCTGACCTGACGGTCGCCCCGATAATGCAAGACGCCGTAAATATCGATGACGCCGTCGCTGCCGCCTCGAGAAAGGTCTACTCGTTCATGGATGGTAAATGTCGCTCCCGGACGAATCTCCATGTGGCCCTCTCGTCCATCGGTACCGATACCCAGATAGTTGGCGTCGGCATCCTCGGCGACCACTGCGCGCGGGAGCGTCAAGATCCGCGCGGAGTCGCCCTCGCCCGGCACGCTGTTTTGGGGCTCTCCGTCCCCGTCAGCCCAGTTGTCGGCGTCCGCCCACCGGTG
>PUOW01000421.1 GCA_003552185.1 Spirochaetaceae bacterium | reverse complement strand
GATTATGACGATATCCGTCTCGAGGGGCACTCCGCAAACGCCGACCGCGCACGAGTGCGGACGAAGCAAATAGCCGCTATTCGTGAACAGTCTGTAGATTTTTCGGCGCGCGCCTAGTATACTAGTTTCATCGATAGCGACAATTGCAAAACAACTGTAGTAATGTGCGCAATCCCTGTTACTTTATTGCTTACAACTGTACTCAGAACGTCCTTAGTATGGTCAACAATTGCACGACAGGGTCATGAAGACATGCCCCGGAGGTCGCGGTATTGGAAGCCACACAGCAACAACCCACGCTGCATCCCTCTTTGGGTTACAGGATCCGTAAGCTCAGACGACGCCTGCGTCTAAGCGGCGCAGAGTTCGCCCAGGCCGTCAGCACGACCAAACAGTCGGTATCGTTGATCGAAAACGAAAAGCGCATGCCGTCGGCGACCCTACTGCTCCGGATCGCCTCAGTCTACGGGGTGGATGCCCGTTACCTGCATGGTCAGATCGACGAGATTCGCTTCGTCGAACGCAACGCGATGGTTGAACGGCGTGGAACCGAGTTGCCGGCAACCGACTCGGCCCGCCACAGCCTGCTGGTCCAACTTGTTTCGCTCGCCTTGACGAGTTCCACCGACCAGCTGGTCTCGATGGTGGAGCTATTGCGACAACAGAAAGGAAGCGCCTGACCGCTCCACTATCGTGCCCGCGGGGTCCACCCGCGTGTCCCTCGCCGCGCGCAGCCATATCGAACGAGCCGGCCCCTTGAGCCAAGCTCACTGAGCTGTACTTACTGCTGAAGCGACATGAGAATGCGCTCCAAGACTTTTTTCCGATCCAGCGGCTTAACGATATAGTTCTTCGCCCCGATCAGCAGCGACTTCTTCACCAGGTCCTGCTTACCCAGTGCGCTGATCATTACCACGCAGGCGTCCTTGTCGAACTCGATGATCTTCTCGAGCGCGGTCACACCGTCCATTTGCGGCATGGTGATATCCATAGTTACGACGTCGACGTTAGGATAGAGTTCCTTGTATCGTTCAACCCCTTCGAGCCCGTTTCCCGCGGTAGCCGCGACGTCAAAGCCCTCCGAGGTGAGAATCTGACTGATCTGTTTGGTGACGAACATCGAATCGTCCACAACCAGCACCCGATACGGCGACCCATCCTCCTTGACTCCGCTCGCCGGACGCTCGTTTATGCTCGGAAAGTCCTGCTTGGTCCTCATGCCCCTGCTCCTGTTAGTTCCGCTCCCGGATAGCGACGTTGATCTCGATCTTCCCCTGTTCGAGCTCCATAGGGACGATCAGTGCCTCAACTCCGGTGTCCGCGATCTCCATGTTGTCGCCCGTGAAAATCGCCGGTGGCGTCAGATCAAACTTGAAGCCGAGATTGTGCAGTTTGGTCACCGCCTGACCGGTAATCATGTTTGCAAGCTCGGTGATCGTAGCTTTTCCCATTTCGTTGAGTTGCGCGATCGGCTCCATCTCCATGCCTTCCAGCATCGCTGAGGCGACCTTTATCGCAGTATCTTTGGTCATATCGAGCAGCACTCGGCCCTCCACATCTCCGGCAAGTCCGATGATCGCGGCTACGCCCAGCACCGGCATGGAGGTTGATTTTAGGTGCAATTCGCCCCGTTTCACCTCTCCACGGGTCACTTCTTTGAGGATGCTGTACGCGGCTTCCACGAACGGATTGATATACTCTACCCTCATTGCAGTGCCGCTCCTTTATTGACGCTGTCTCTTGCGAAATGCAGCAATCCGTGCTCCGTCGACACGCTGCCACCTCGCGTCGTCCAATCCGGGTTCATTATCGCCCAGAACTAGAAGCCCATGTTCGAGGAGTTTTTCGTGAAACTCTTGTAGCACCAAGGCCTGCTGCTCGGCTCTCAGATGTGACAATACATCACGCGCAACGATGATATCCATTTCCGGGACCGCATTCGGGTGTGTGATGTCGTGATACTCGAAGAAAATAGAATCCTTGATCATGCCCGCAAAACTGTGCCCGTTGGTGCCTGCCACGAGGAAGTCGTGGTAAAAACCCGGCAGGTCCTCCTTTCGGAACACAAGGTTCGGCGCGGTGGATATGCTCAGGAGATCATTATCGCTCGCCCAGATCTTGAGCGTAGAATCGGGATACGTCTTCTTGAGCACGCACGCGAGCGAATAACTCTCGTAGCCCTTCCCCGCGCCGGGATTCCAGACGGTGATGGTATTACGCAGCCTCTCCGGAAGCAGTTCGCGAAACAGCTCAATCAGCTCAGGGCCCCAAAAGCGTCCGGTATCCCGCGAGTAAAACGGCTTGAGGAACTCGTGAGCCTCATCAGGCGAGGCAAACTGAACCTCCCGGCGGGCACCGACTCGCTCGCGTCGCCATTGATCGTACCGTGCGCGAAGCCAATCTTCGTTGAGCGCCGAGGGATAGAACTGTGCGTAGCTCGGGAGTGCTTCCTTAATGAAGCTCAGGTCCAGCTCGTATTGGTCCTGCCCTGATTCGCGCTCAGCCGCATCCTCAGAGCCGGGCGGCGCCGGACCGCTTACGGCCATCGCGTCGGCGAGCTCTCCCACTCTGCCTTCCGTGCGCCCCGGCCGCGGAGCCTCGACTTGCTCCGACTCGCGCCCTAGGATCCGTTCTACATCAAGAATGATATACAGCCGCTCATCCTTCTCCACTACGCCGCTGATGTACTTGATATTGATATCGCCGAAGATCGGATGCGGCGGTTGAATACGCGAGGAGTTGATGCCCACCACCCGATCAACCGAATCGACAATCACACCGATCATCATGTCGTTCAGACGCAGTATGAGACCGCGCTCGGGCTCGCCGTCGGGACGCTGCTCCAACGGCAGCCCGAACATGATGCGCAGATCGATGATCGAGATTATCTCACCACGAAGATTGAACACGCCGGCCACATACGGAGGCGTGTTCGGCACGTAGGTGAAGCCGGCGAACTTAGCAATCTCTTTCACCTTGAGGATATCAACCGCGTAGTCCTTCCCCCCGAGTGAGAAGGTAACCATCTTGT
>PUOW01000345.1 GCA_003552185.1 Spirochaetaceae bacterium | reverse complement strand
TGCGGGAGCAGATCGACGGTGCTCTGAATACGCTTGAAGCGGTCGACCGGTACGACACCGGCGTACAGATCCTCGTCCTGCCAGCGAATAGAGGCCGCCAGGGCACGCGCGAGCGAGGTTTTCCCGACCCCGTGGTAATCGGCCAAGATGACGTGGCCGCCGGCAATCTGTGCCGCAACCAGGTGCTCGAGCTTACTACGGTCTATCGAGATGACCGAACGGATGTTCTCGATCAGGCGCGTCACGCCTTGATGGACCTCGGCGGCATCCGGCATTTCACGCGAAACGATATCACTATTCACGCCTTCGAGGGTAAGGATTGCGGCGATCATCGTCAATCGCCTCCTCGCCGGCCTTCGCGCCGGCGTTTACCGCGCCGGCGTTTACCGCGCCCCCAAGCTCTGGTATAGTTCCGCTAAGCTGTTTGTGCCGAACTAGGGGGATGACGTATCGAGAGTCCGCTTTCTCTTCTGCAACGCGTTATACCGTTTCGCTTTCTCTCCGACTCCCAGAAGCGCGGGCTTGTCCCGATGCTGCAGCGCGTAACATTCGCGGCCGGCGACGAGATTATCCGGCAAGGGGCGGAAGACGACCGCACGGTGTATCTGCTCGAGCAGGGCGTGGCGGAGGTGGTAGACCCCGGCGCACGGTATCGCGTGATACAAACGATTGAGCCCGGATACTACTTCGGCGAATGGGAGCCGCTGTTCGACGAGCCGCGAGTCTACGCCGTGCGTGCGGCGCGCGACTGCGTCTGCTACGCGATGGCCGGCGAGGTGCTGCTGCAGCTGATTGAGCGCTCTAAGGCGTTTGCGCAGGCGCTCGGTACCATCCTGCGCGACAAGCAAGGCGTGTTCGTTGGGTTCGATCGGTTCAAGCTCGAGTTGACGCGCGGCGCCAACAACGGCTACATCAACATCTCGCGCCTCGTTCCTCTGTATCGCCGTCTGCAGCCGGCGCTTCATCACGGAGCCTCCTCGAGTACCGAGCTCGATTTTCACGCGCTCACCTACGCGGTTCGCCGCCTGCCGAGCAACGTTACCCACACCTTTGCGTACCTCCTGATCGACGAGATTCCGGCGGTGTATGATCCGCCCGAGTCGTTCTTCCCCACGATCAAGACTCAGGCACGCCGACGAGATGTGTGGGAGATGTTACCGGGCAAGAGCATGGTCTTGATCCGCAGCGGACTCTCGGATCTCATGGACCTTGTCACTTGTCTCTGCCTGTATGCGTTCGAAGCGCGCAAAATCCGCAGGCGTTTACAGTATCACGGCGCCGCGAGCGCGTTGCAGCGATACCTCGCCGACGCCTCCGCGCCGGCCGACGCCGACGGCGCCTCGCCGGCCGAAACCGAGACCGAGCGCGAGCTCGAGTTTCTCGCGACGCTTCCGTTCAGCGAGGACGAACTGCGCGGACTACGAACGGTGTGGCCCGAGCAAACCGCGCGCCGATTGAATGAGATCCTTCGTCACCGCGAGATGTTCACGATGGACGTCCGGCGGCGAAAAAGGACCTACAACCAGCACCGTACCGAGATCTGGACGACGCAGCTCGGCGCGGCGACGCGCGAGCTCACCGGCTTTGATCCGAGCGAGCTGCCGGCCGAGCTCGAGGTGCACATTATCAGCAGCAACACGCACTCGGTCGGCAACTGTCTCAATCCGTACTTCGCCGAGCATAAGCGCCGCATACTCGATTGGGCTGCGCGTCGTCGTCACAACCTGCTGTCGCAGAGCTGGACACATCGCGAGGACCTGGTGTACGCGATCGCGCGCGAGTATTTCGCCGCCAACCCCGAGGAGCTGGAGCGTGCACGCGATAGCGAACGCCGACACGGGGTGCTTCGAATCGAGGAGACGGTATCGACCGGGATCGAGGTGCAACTCATCGACAGCGCGGGGCTGGTGGATGCCACGGTCGACAGCGGAATCCCGCCGGTCTCGGTCGAACCTCGTAAGCTGATCGTCAATATCGATTACGCCTTCGGCGAACAGGCCGGCTACATCATCAAGAACCTGGTGATGCTGTTCGGCGCCAATCTACGAAGCATCAGCTTGCTCGGGAAGGCCGGGGCGCTTCTCGGCGACCGCGGCGATGTCTTGGTTCCGTCCGCGTTTATTCATCAGAGTACCGATCAGTTCCACCCGTTGCCGGTGCCGCCCGAGGACAGCCTCGAGCGACTGAGGGCTCGCATGCCGGATCGGCGGCTGCATATCGGGCCGCTGCTTACGGTCGACGGCACGCTGCTGCAGAACCGCGAGATGCTACAGTTCTACCGCCATATTTGGGGCTGCGTCGGGCTCGAGATGGAGGGCGCGCATTACTATCGACAGATTCTCGAGTCGAGCCAGATAGGGGTCGTCGGTGAGCCTCTTACGCTGCAGTTCTACTACTATGTCTCGGACCTGCCGGGGCGCAGTGAGGCTCGCCTTTCCGAGCGCCTTCGGCTTGCCGAAGGCGTGCCGCCGCTGTACGCGATTACGCGCGAGATTCTCGCCCGGATACTGTAGCGCGATCGTGCGCCGTTTCGCGCCTCAGCACCCCTGTTCGTCCGATGCCGGGCGCTCGTGAAAGCTGAAAACCGCACCCTCCACCGCGCCCCCGTCGTTGAAGACCGGGTTTCCGTTGATCGAGAGCCTCACTCTTGTGCCGTCGGGGCGGGCGATGCTGTGGTGATAATCGTATATCGGCCGGCCGCTCGTGAGAATTCGCGCGAACGGGAGATCCTCGGCAGCGATCGGGTTGTCGTGGTCGTCGGCGATCTCGAAGCGTGGGTCGGCGTAGCTCACCTCGTCGTCGCCCAGCGGCGGTATGCCGAGTAGCTTGAGCGCCGCGCTGTTGCAGTACACCAGACGTCCCCGCTCGTCGACGGTGGTAACCGGGGACGGTGTGGCATCGAGCACGCGCATCAGCAACTCGTGTTTCCGTTGCAACGCAAACTGCGCATCCTTGAGCGCGCTGATTTCGATAAGCGAGATGACGATCCCGCCCGGCTCGCCGCCTTCGGATATATACGGACGAATTCGGAGCAGCATCCAGGT
>PUOW01000099.1 GCA_003552185.1 Spirochaetaceae bacterium | reverse complement strand
CGGGGATGAACCGGACCTCTGCGCCGAGATCTACGAGCGGGCGACGCGTTCCCCGCACCCGCGGGGATGAACCGTCATGGGGATGGACGCGACCTTGTGCATGTCGGCGTTCCCCGCACCCGCGGGGATGAACCGAATTGGCCGCCACCGACACCACCAATGCCGCTGCGTTCCCCGCACCCGCGGGGATGAACCGCGCAAGCAGACGCCCCCAGGCGACAACGTGGAGCGTTCCCCGCACCCGCGGGGATGAACCGGCTGAACTGACAGACATCGCCGCGCAGTGTCCGCGTTCCCCGCACCCGCGGGGATGAACCGTCTAGAGATGTGAGGCTGGAGCAGCTGTAGAAGCGTTCCCCGCACCCGCGGGGATGAACCGACGTTTCAGCGAGCGCGTTTGATGATTCGGCTGCGTTCCCCGCACCCGCGGGGATGAACCGCGGAATCGGAAATTTCTATTGCCTTGTCGGCAGCGTTCCCCGCACCCGCGGGGATGAACCGGCATCACCGACCCCGGTCTAGTCACGACGACAGCGTTCCCCGCACCCGCGGGGATGAACCGAGCTCGAGGAGGCGGCGAAGCGCGCCGTTAAAGCGTTCCCCGCACCCGCGGGGATGAACCGGCTACTGCATATAAGTTCCAGCAACGCGAGTTGCGTTCCCCGCACCCGCGGGGATGAACCGCCGAAACCCTGGTGGGACGGACTGAGCGATGCGCGTTCCCCGCACCCGCGGGGATGAACCGGACACCGACACCGCGGCCGAGTCGATCAAGACGCGTTCCCCGCACCCGCGGGGATGAACCGACGTGGTGGTGCTCGACGAGTCGTCGAAGGTGGCGTTCCCCGCACCCGCGGGGATGAACCGTTCTACAACTGCTCCAGCCCCACCTCGCTGGAGCGTTCCCCGCACCCGCGGGGATGAACCGATGTAGTAGCTCTTGCGGAGCTGCTTGGCCAGGCGTTCCCCGCACCCGCGGGGATGAACCGACCTGATGTATGTTGCAGGCCAGGCGGTGGCTGCGTTCCCCGCACCCGCGGGGATGAACCGATCGGATGGCCCAGCGCCTCACAGCTTGCGTCGCGTTCCCCGCACCCGCGGGGATGAACCGGCGTCGACCCATTCGCGCAGATGACTCGCTGCGCGTTCCCCGCACCCGCGGGGATGAACCGGATGGGCAGGATCAGTTGCACAGGGAACATCTGCGTTCCCCGCACCCGCGGGGATGAACCTGGAGGTGGGAGAACGTGGGCATCGTTCTCCAGGCGTTCCCCGCACCCGCGGGGATGAACCGTCGGGCATTCAGGTCAAGGCGCGCGTGTTCAAGCGTTCCCCGCACCCGCGGGGATGAACCGGACGACGAACCTGAGGGTCCGAAAAGCTACACGCGTTCCCCGCACCCGCGGGGATGAACCGGTCATGGGCCGTTCGCGATCGGGGGCTGGCCGGCTGTTCAAGTTCGGCCGCTGCTTTTTGGTGGGAAAGGGACCAGGGCTCCCGACACGAGGTTCGCCGCATGTGGCACTCGGCATCAAACACTTCGCTCTCAGCACTTGGCCCTAAGCCCTAAGCACTAAGCACTAAGCTCTCGGCACTAGGCGCTTCGCGCTCGGTGCTCCGCGCCAAGAGCTGAGATCCTGGTGCTCGGTGCTCGGTGCTCGGTGCTCGGTGCTCAGCGCCAAGGGCTCAGTGCTCGGTGCTCGGCGCCAAGGGCTCAGTGCTCAGGGCGCAGGGCTCAGGGCGCAGGGCTCAGGGCGAACACCTGGCACCGCCGGCGTTATAATCCGGGCACAGGAATCAAGCGGGAGCCCTTGATGCAAGAGCTCGATCGAATTACCCGGTGCGCTGACGTCATGGGCGGAAGAGTGTGCATTCGCGGCATGCGACTTACGGGCGGTACGGTTGTCGGGCAGATCTCGTCGGGTCGCGCGATCGAGGAGGTCCTTGCCGACTATCCCTACCCGGAACTCTAGGACGTTCTTCAGGCCTTGCATTATGCCGCTAGGGGGGCTGATGAAGACTGATTCCGGCTCGAGAGCATCGTTCACCCAGACTGCGGCACCTTCGCGCAGCCTGGTCCGCGCCGCGGTACTCGAAGATCTGCGCCGGTTCAAGCAGGCGCGGGGGGCAGATTTCCGGCTCAACTGGCTGGGCGTGTTCGGGTCTGTAGCGCGCGACGAGGCAGGGGCAGAGAGCGACGTCGACATCGTGTTTGAGACCGACGATCCGAACCTTTTTCGCACCGCCCACCTGCGCCAGGAACTGGAGGATTGGCTGGGGTGCCCTGTCGACATCGTTCGGCTACGCCCGAAGATGAACGCGGCCCTGCGCGAGCGCATCCTGCGCGAAGCTAGGTATGTCTGAGCGGGGCGCGCTGAGGCTTGATCGCTGGTCAGAATTCGAGGGCATCACGTGAAGGCAATTGAAGTGGAAGCCACCGTAGAACACCACACGATTCGGGTTCCGCCGAGTATTCCCGAGGGCAGTCGCGTGCGCGTACTGCTCCTGATGGAAGACATCGCTGGGCCGCCCACCGAGGGCGTTGACCTGAAGCGCCTCCTGGCGGGTCTGACCGAAGGACTCACCGCTGAGGATTTGGATAGGCCGCGCTATTTGGGCTGTGGTGATTTGGATTGGTCTTGCTGACCGACATGAAACCCACGTTGTGAGGCGTCAATGGTTGCAGCAGCGCGTCGGGCCCCTAGGGTGAGGCCGGGGTGCTGCCCTGCACCCTTGGATCTGGCCCGGTCAAACTGGTCGAGTCGCCGCTGCTCCGCGAGGACATGGCCGTGCGGCCCTGGCAGCAGCGGGGGGTCAGCGGACCCCATTGCACGCCGGTTCGGTTCCCAAACCTAGCAACAATTGGGGTGGGGTATGTGGTGGGGTATCGTCATTCGGGCCTTCGTTAAGTTGTTGATATAATTAGCCGAAAAGGGCCGATGTGGAGGTGACCCCAGCCTCCATCACTCGTTTCATGGGTCTCAGGAGGTCTCTCCTTTCCCAATGAAACCAATCGCTTATGGCCATCGTCTCCAAATCGCTTGCGG
>PUOW01000199.1 GCA_003552185.1 Spirochaetaceae bacterium | reverse complement strand
TCGGGCTGGCAGGTGCCGCCCGAGACCGGTGCGAGCGAGAGGTCTATCTGGTCGGCGCCGGCGTCGAGCGCGGCGCGGTAGGCCGCGACGCTGATGCCGGCGGTCTCGTGGGTATGGAACGAGATGTGCTTGTCGTCTCCGAGCAACTTGCGCGCCTCGCGAATGGAGTCGTACACCACCTGGGGAACCGCGGTGCCGGAGGCGTCCTTGAAGCAGACCGAGTGGTACGGGATCTCGGCCTCGAGAATATCGCGCAGAATTCCGAGATAGAACTCCGCGGTATGTCCGCCCTCTACCCCCGGGGGAAGCGACATGAGCGTGACGCAGACCTCGTGCCGCAGCCCCGCATCGACGATGCATTTGCCGCTGTAGATCAGGTTGTTGACGTCGTTCAGTGCGTCGAAGTTTCGAATCGTCGAGATGCCGTGCTTCTTGAAGAGCTTGGCGTGCAGCTCGATAATGTCGCGGGGCTGCGAATCGAGCCCGACAACGTTAATGCCGCGCGCGAGCGTCTGCAGGTCGGCATCGGGCCCGGCCGCTTCGCGGAACTTGTCCATCATCTCGAAGGCGTCCTCGTTGCTGTAGAAGTACAACGACTGAAAGCGAGCGCCGCCTCCGGCCTCGTAATGGGTGATTCCGGCCTCGCGCGCGGCCTCGACCGCAGGGATGAAGTCGTCGGTGAATACCCTCGCGCCGAACGCCGACTGGAAGCCGTCGCGAAAGGCGGTGTTCATGAAGTGAATTTTCTTACGCATGCGTTATCCTTGTGTAGAGTGACTGTTGTGGTAGGCAATGGCGATCGCGGCGGCGACCTCTTCGAGATCGTCGTCCTGCTTCGTTGACATTCGGTCGGCAACCAGCGCGACCTTCCCAATTACGTACAGCAAAGCGACCAAGGTCAGGAGGAACGCAAACACGATTCCTACCCCGACCACGGCCAACATCGTGGCATCTAAGAGCATAACTATAACATCTCCTTCCTGAACCTCCCACTATAGAACGCCTTTGCTCTGCTGTCCATACATTGGCTCGCAGAATGCCCGCGACAGCCCGCGGCAGCTTGTCGATTCTCGGGTAACATGCGAAACTCTCGCTCGTGATCGCGATCGTTCAATGGGTTACCCGTGGGCTCGAGGAGTTGGGGCGGTTTGTGCTCTACTGGGTAAGCACGCTGCGCAACACGGTGCGCCGTCCGTTCCGGTATTGGCTTATTCTAGAGCAGCTCGAGAGCATGGGGGTTAAATCGGTCCCGATTATCGCCCTCTCGAGTATGGCGATCGGCATGATTTTCGCGTTGCAGATGGTGTCGTTGCTGCAGCCGTTCCAGGCCGAGGTGATAACCGGAATGGCGGTTGCGGTTTCCATGGCGCGCGAGCTCGCGCCGGTGGTTACGACCCTAATGCTCATCGCCAAGAACGGCTCCGCGATGGCCGCCGAGATCGGTACCATGAAGGTAACCGAGCAGATAGACGCGATGGAAACGATGTCGGTCGATCCGGTTCACTACTTGGCCGCCCCGAGAATCATAGCGGCGGTAATTGTGTTTCCGGTGCTTACCTTGTTGGCGAACGTGATCGGTGTGGTAGGTTCGTATATCATCGGGGTGTGGGTTATGCAGGTCGAGAGCGCGGCGTACCTCGACCAGTTGTTCACCGGGCTGCTTCCGATAGACGTGATCTCGGGCCTGATCAAGGCGGCGGTGATGGGCTATATCGTGGCGCTGATCTGCACCTATCACGGGTTCAAGGCCGAAAACGGTGCCCAAGGGGTGGGCAACAGCTCCACCACCGCGGTGGTTACGTCCTCGGTTGCGATACTGGTGGCCGACTACATTATGGCGGCGTTGATGATGGAGTGGTGGTTTTGAGCGCAATTATAACCGTCACGAACCTTCACAAGGCGTTCGGGTCGTTCGTTGTGCTCAACGGCGTGGACGTTACCTTTGAGGAAGGCAAGATCACCACAATTATCGGTCAGAGCGGTACCGGTAAAAGCGTGTTGTTCAAGAACATGATCGGGATCATGAAGCCGGACAAAGGCGAGATCTGGTACCGCGATACCTGCGTTACCAAGGCTTCAGAGGATCAGCTGATAGAACTACGGCGCAGTTTCGGGTATTCTTTCCAAGGTGCGGCATTATTTGATTCAATGACGGTGGCCGAGAACATCGCGTTTCCGCTGCGCGAGGTGCTCGGAATCCGCAGTAAGCGTGAGTACGCGAAGCGAGTCGGTGAGATGCTCGACTGGATCGGGCTGCCGGGTATCGAAAAGAAGTACCCGGCCGAGCTCTCGGGTGGGATGCGCAAGCGTGTCGGCGTTGCGCGCTCGCTGGTTACCAAACCGGAGGTGCTGTTGTTCGATGAGCCCACCACCGGGCTCGACCCGGTGCTCGGTGAAACCATCAACGACCTCGTGGTGCGCGTCAACAAGGAGTTGGGGCTCACCTGTATCCTAATAACCCACGACATTCAGGCGTCGTTTCGCATATCGGACAAGATCGCGTTTCTGCACGAAGGGGCGATCGCGGAAGAGGGCACCCCGAAGCAGGTGGCTCAATCGGAGCATCCCATGGTTAAGCAGTTTATCGAGAACTCATTCTCGTTGTTGGAAGTATAACTCATGTCGCGTCTCGTAAAAATCGGATTGTTTTTTGTGATCATCGGAGTGGGTGGCGTCGCGTATATCATGACGAGCTCCGAGACCTTCGCGCGCCGTGACACCTACACCGTCGAGGTGTTGATGGACGACGCGAGCGGGCTTACCACCAACTCGCAGGTGCAGATGGCGGGCGTCGCGATCGGGCAGATCAAGGCGATTGAGCTCGAGAACGGCAGAGCTCGGCTCACGCTTGCAATCTCGAAGGATGTGGATCTCTACGAGGACGCGGAGGTCGCGAAACAGCCGTCTTCGCTTCTCGGTACCTCGGTTGTCTCGGTGCGGCCGGGGAGCGCGGTCGGCTCGCGCGTGGAGGACGGAGGGCGGATCGAGCGCACCGTTACACGCGGCGATATCGGGCAAACGATGGACGTGGTCGACGACCTCGGCGGCGAACT
>PUOW01000404.1 GCA_003552185.1 Spirochaetaceae bacterium | reverse complement strand
GAATCATCGGCGTGCAAGGTGCGGCACCTCTCTCTCTCCGGCCGCGGGCCTACCGTCTCAGCCCAACAGCGCGTTCAGGGTTTTGCTCGGACGCATCGCCGCGGCGGCCTTGCTCTCATCGGGGTGATAGTATCCGCCGATATCAACCGGAGCGCCCTGCGCGTCGATGAGCTCCTGCAGAATCTGCTCCTCGTGCTCGGCGAGCGCAGCCGCGAGCGTCTCGAAACGCTGTTTGAGTTCGGCGTCGCCGGCGCGACGCGCAAGCGCCCGGCTCCAGTAGCGCGCAAGATAGTAGTGGCTGCCGCGATTGTCGAGCTCGTTGACTTTGCGCGACGGCGAGTTACCGGTTGCAAGAAGCTCACCGACCGCTTCGTCGAGCGTATCGGCGAGAAGCTGCGCCTGCGGCATCTCGAAGGTTGCGGCGAGATGCTCGAGCGACACCGCGAGCGACAGGAACTCACCGAGCGAGTCCCATCTCAGATGCCCTTCGCGCTGAAACTGTTGCACATGCTTAGGCGCCGACCCGCCGGCGCCGGTCTCGAACAACCCGCCGCCGTTCAAGAGGCGCACAATCGAGAGCATCTTGGCGCTGGTGCCGAGCTCGAGGATAGGAAAGAGATCGGTGAGGTAATCGCGCAGCACGTTGCCGGTTACCGAGATGGTGTCGAGCCCATCGCGCAGACGCTTCAGGCTAAACGCCGTAGCCTCGGCCGGCGCCATGATGCGGATATCGAGCCCGTCGGTGTGGTGCTCGGCAAGGTAGGCGTGCACCTTCCGGATCAACTCGGCGTCGTGCGCGCGCTCCTCATTGAGCCAGAACACCGCGGGCGTCTCGGTCGCGCGGGCGCGGTCTACCGCGAGCTTCACCCAGTCGCGAACCGCGACGTCCTTGGTTTGGCACATGCGAAAGATGTCGCCGGTCTGCACATCCTGCTCGAGCAGCACCCTGCCTTCGGCATCAACCACCTCAACACGCCCCGGCCCGCTCATCTCGAAGGTTTTGTCGTGCGAGCCGTATTCCTCGGCCTTTTTTGCCATCAGCCCTACGTTCGCGACGCTGCCGATGGTGCGCGGGTTGAACGCGCCGTTTGCTTTGCAGTCGTCTATTACGGTTTGGTAGACCGAGGCGTACGAGCGGTCGGGGATCACGAACTTGGTGTCGGCCATAGTTCCGTCGGGGCCCCAGGTTTGGCCCGAGCTTCGAATTGCGGCAGGCATTGTGGCGTCTATGATGAAGTCGCTCGGGACGTGAAAGTTTGTGATGCCGCGGTCGGAGTCTACCATTGAAACGCTTGGCCCACGCTCGAAGCACGCCTCGATATCGGCCTTGATGCGCCGCTGTTCTTCTTCCGGCAGCGCCTTGATGCGGGCATAGAGGTCGCCGAGCCCGTCGTTGGGGCTTACCTGTAATCGCGCGAATGTATCGGCGTGTTTCTCGAAGACCTCGCTCAAGTAAACCGAGACCACATGGCCGAAGATGATGGGATCCGAAACCTTCATCATGGTTGCCTTGAGATGCACCGAGAACAGCACGCCCTGCCGCTTAGCGTCGGCAATCTGTTCGGCGATGAACTCGCGCAACTCCGCGCGCCGCATCACCGCGGCGTCTATGACCTCCCCGGCCTCGAGCTCGATGTCGTCGCGCAGGCAGACCGCCCGCTGGGTGCTGTCGGCGCCGGCGTCGCCGGCCGCGCCATGAGACCCGCCGGCGGCGGCCGGGCCTGCGCCCGCGGCCGGGCCGGCGTCGACCGCCGGGCGGGCGGCGGCAGCCGGCACAAAGCGAATCGAGGCGGTGGTGGGCCGTTCTACCGTGGTGGAGGTTTCGCTCCCGAAGTAATCGCCGCGGCTCATGCTCGCGACGTGCGAGCGCGACTCGGGACTCCACTCGCCCATTGAGTGCGGGTAGTTCCGCGCGTACTCCTTTACCGATCGCGCGGCACGGCGGTCGGAGTTGCCTTCGCGCAATACCGGGTTCACCGCGCTCCCTTTGATGCGGTCGTAACGTCGGCGCGCCTCGCGCTCTTCGGCGGTTGTGGGCGCCTCGGGGTACTCGGGCAGGTGGTAACCCTGCCGTTGCAGTTCGGCGACGGCGGCGCGTAGCTGCGGCACCGAGGCACTGATGTTCGGCAGCTTAATAATGTTGGCTTCGGACTGGTGCACGATCTCGCCGAGTTCGGCAAACTCGTCGCGCATGCGCTGTTCGGGCGGGAGGCGGTCGGCAAACGCGGCTATGATGCGCCCGGCCAGCGATATGTCGCGCGTTTCTATTTGCACTCCTACCGGATCCAAGAAGGCGCGAATGATCGGGAGGAGCGAGTATGTGGCCAAGGCGGGAGCTTCATCGGTACGCGTATAATAGATTACTGGCTGCATAATGAATAAAGATACACAAAACGCCGGCTTCTGTCATGACCCACCGTCATGACCCACCGTCATGACCCTCGGCGGTACTCGGCGAGCTCGAGCCGCACGCGGCCGATCACGATACGAGCCTCGGCGTACAGCGGTGTCTTCCACTCATCCTTCGCGAAATACACCTTGAGTACATCGCGCAACCCATGAATCGCCTCGAAATCGAGCTCAACCTCAACCTTGATGCTCGGCTGCGGCTCATCGAACGCATCGATCTCGAGCGTTTCATCGCGCGAGATCACCCGAACCGGGATGCGCTCTATGCTGCCGTCGTCGAACAACGGGGCCTCGAGGCGATCGCGACTGCCGATGTTGTCGCGAAGGTAGCGAATAAACGAAACCGCGTCGTGCACCGGGGCATCGGGCGACAGCACCTCGAACTCGTCGACCTCGCTGACATCACCAAACTGCTCCTGCGTCATGCCGGTTCGGTGCGTGATGCGATCGCTCACCGAGGAGCGCTCGCTAATCGCGTAGCCCCACTCATCGCCCTCGTCGTTCCAGGTATGGCTGCGCGAAAAGTAGCCGTCGCGGTCGAGCGTGGCGAAGTACTCGGTATACACGCGCAGAAACCCGATGTTGGGGAAGGTTTCCATCACGACGGCGCCGCACCCGCCTCCGGCCCCTCCGGCCGGATTACCGCCG
>PUOW01000274.1 GCA_003552185.1 Spirochaetaceae bacterium | reverse complement strand
GGCGAGTACATTCCCAAAGATACCCCGATATACGTCATCAAAGAAGAAGGTAGCCGCGTGGTAGTGCGCGCCAAGGAGGGCAAATAATGGAGATCATCATTCTGTATGTCATAGTCGGTATCGCAGCTCTGGGCTTCATCGTCCTGTTTCTCAAGTTCTTTGGGCTGTGGTTTCGCGCGTTGCTCTCGGGAGCACCGGTAGGCCCGGCTCGGCTGATCGGGATGTGGTTGCGCAAGGTTAACCCCTCGGTGATCGTGAACGCGCGCATTATGCTCACCAAGGCCGGAATCCCGCTCGAGTCGGACATGCTCGAGACGCACTTTCTCGCGCGCGGTAACATAATGCGCGTGAGCCAGGCGCTCGTGGCCGCGAACAAGGCCAACATTCCTTTGCCGTTTCAGCGCGCCGCCGCGATCGACCTCGCCGGCCGCGACGTGTTGGAGGCGGTTAAGACGAGCGTTAACCCAAAAGTTATCGACTGCCCCGATCCCTCCAAAGGTCGCCAGACAATCGATGCGGTTGCGAAGGACGGTATTCAGCTAAAGGTCAAGGCTCGCGTTACGGTGCGCGCCAATATCGAGCGCCTCGTCGGCGGTGCCACCGAGGAAACCATCATCGCACGCGTCGGTGAGGGGATCGTAACCACGATCGGCTCCTCGGATACCTACAAGACCGTACTCGAGAACCCCGACGGCATTTCGAAACGCGTGCTCGAGAAAGGCCTCGACGCCGGTACCGCGTTCGAGATTCTCTCGATCGATATCGCCGATATAGACGTCAGCGAGAACGTCGGGGCGAAGCTGCAGGCCGACCAGGCCGAGGCCGATAAGCGCAGGTTCCAGGCCGAGGCCGAGAAGCGCCGCGCGGCCGCGAACGCACGCGAGGCCGAGATGTCCGCTGAGGTGGAAGAGAACCGCGCGAAGGTGGTACTTGCCGAGTCTGAAGTGCCGAAGGCGATCGCCGAGGCGTTCCGCAACGGACAGCTCGGGATCATGGATTACTACCGCTTCCGGAATATTCAGGCCGACACCGAAATGCGGCGCAGCATAGGCGGCGAAGATCAAACACCTGATGGCGGCGGAGGAGCCGGTACAACGTAATGCACGCGCTCTTGCTACAGGCGGCACAGAACGATTTATTCTCCTTGATTCTGAGCCTACTGGTTATCGCGATCCCGTTTTACTACATCACGCGCATGAGTGCCGCCGCCCGCAACCGGCAACAACGCCCGCCGCGCGCCCCGGACGCCGATCCGGACGCGGATCTGCGACTCCTCCAGGACGAAGACGAGCAGTTAGAGGAGTACCGAGCGCGCAAGCTGCAGGAGCGCAGCCTCCAAGAAGAGGAGACGCGCGCAGCGTACGAGCAAGCGTACGAGCCGCAGCACCGGGAACGCGATGCGCGGCGTGAACACGAGGGTGACCGCACCACACGCCGCGAGCGGCTTCGCCGCTCGCTCTCACGCCCGCACCCGTACGCAGACGCCGAGACCGAGCGTAAGACGCCGGTACAGCTGTTGCGCGAGGCGCTGCAGCGCACGCGCGGCGAGGCGGCGGCGGAAGAAGCCGAAACCCGGGCGGGGGAAACCCGCGCCGCGAAGCGCGGCCGAACAGCCGCAGCATACGAAACCTCGGCGCGCGAAGCGGGCTCCAAACGCGAGCGCGACCGAGACCGAGATCGGCACAGATCTACCTATACCAGCAAGATTTCGCCGGATCTCGAGCATAAGCGACTCGCTCCTGCAGCCTCGGAGGCCGAACACGGCGGCTCGTCCGCCGAGAGCGCCGATCCCTACGCGCGCCGGCGCGTGAGCGGGCTTGCGCGCATTCGGCGCCTGCCGCAGCTACAGCAAGCGGTTTTGTGGTCCGAGATTCTTGGTTCACCGAAAGGGCTTCCTGAGGATGATCGCGACCGCGGCCGGTGAGCTGCGAGCGCATCTACCCCGCGCGCGTACGCAGCGCGGGGTGCGCGCGGCGGCCGCGCCGCGCGACGCACGCTTACGCCGAGAACAGCGGCGAGACGTAATGATCTTCCGCGATCTGCATGAGTTCGGTGCCCGCACCCGGCGGCGGTACGGTGGGGTCCGGCACCTCGCCGAAACGGGTGGTGCGCGCGCCGGCGCGTCGCCCTGCTGTCGCCGGCGACAACTCGGACGCGCCCCCGACCGCGGCGGGCTCGAGCTTCGGCACACCGGCATATAGGTGCTTGGTGTAGGGGTGCGTGGGCGCCTCGATCAGGCGCTGAGCCGGAGCAATCTCCATCAGCATGCCGCGGTACATCACCCCGACACGATCGCAGATGTACGACACCACCGCAAGGTCGTGAGCGATAAACAGCATTCCGAATCGGTACTGCTCACGCAGCCGCAACAGCAGCTGCAGAATCTGACCCTGTATCGAGACATCGAGCGCCGAGACCACCTCGTCGCAGATCAAAAGCTCGGGCTGCGTGATCAAGGCGCGCGCGATCGAGATCCGCTGCCGCTGCCCTCCCGAGAAATCGGCGGGGCGCCGCTCGAGGTCGTCCGGCGATAAGCCCACCTCGCGAAGCATCTCGGCCGCCTCCTCGCGCGCCTGTCGTTTGCCGGGCCAACTCTCCTGATAGCGGTAGCCGGCGGTCAAGACCTCGAGGATCGTCATGCGTGGATTAAGTGACTTAGCAGGGTCTTGGAAGATGTACTTTACCTTGCTCCGCAGCAGCTTCAGCCGTTTTTGGTCGAGCAGGCCTACCTCGAACACCGTCCCGTCGCGGTCGGTAAACACAACGCTTCCGTCGTCTATCGGGTAGGTACGAACCACCAAGCGCGCGGTGGTGGTTTTGCCGCAGCCCGACTCACCCACCAGCCCGAAAATCTCTCCGGGCTTCATCGTGAAGCTCACGCCGTTCACTGCGTAGACGTAACGCCCAACCGGAGCGAAGAAGCCCGCCTCGAGGCCGAAGGCTTTATAGAGTCCGCTAATCTCGAGCATAGAGATCCTCCGGTTTTTCGCCGGGCAGAATGCAGCGATGATCGGTACCGTCCGCGATCAGCGGCGGCACGCCTTCGCGACACGCCGC
>PUOW01000222.1 GCA_003552185.1 Spirochaetaceae bacterium | reverse complement strand
TTGCGTACGGCGACGAGCGCTCGAAGACGCTTCGCGCCGATAAGCGGCGCATTGCGCTCGAGCTTCCCAAGCGCAACAACATTGCGGTGCTCGCGTACCCGGTGACCTACGACGGTCACGAGCTGAAGCCCGCGGGCGGTATTGCGCCGCTTGACCTCAGCGGCGGAGGGTGGACCGACGGGCCGAGCGGCGGCCGGCTGCGTTTGCGGTTTGAGAGCGGGCCGCCGGCGTACCTGCTGTTCCGCCTCGACCGCGACGGGCGCGGCGGCGCGGCGGTGAACGCCGCCCGGCTGGTGCAGGAGTTTGACCGGCGGCTCGGCCCGGCGCGCTGGTGGGTGGACTGGACCGCGGTGCTCGACGCGTTCGAGCGCGGGGTGTTTCGTGCCACGATGCTGCGCGCCGTGCCTACTCACGCCGTGGTGCCCGGCGTACCGGCGGGCGAGTACCGGTCGGCGGATCTGCTCGCACCGTCGGTTGTGCTGTCGGATGAATCCGAGGAACTCCCGCTCGCCGAGGGCGGGCACCGCTGGTTCTCGATCGACGGCGCGATTCTGGCGAGTATGCAGGTGACCGGCGACGGGAGCGTGGCCACCGTGGTGTCCACGCGCCCGGCCCGGTAGGGGCGGTCTCCCCGCCGGGGCGCGGGGCGCGGCGGGGCGAGTCGCCGAGGCGCCGGTGGGCGGGTACGCCGGGGCGTGGGCCGCGGGGCGCCGGTGGGCGAGTGCGCCGGACTACTTCGCGACGATGTTCACGAGCTTGTCGGGTACCGCGATGGTCTTGAGGACGGTCTTGCCGTCGATGTGATGTTGTACGCGTTCGAGCGCGAGCGCCTGGTCTATCAGGTTTTGCTCGGGCGTTCCGGCGGGCAGCTGAAGCTTGCCGCGCGTTTTGCCGTTCACCTGGACCACCACCTCAACGACCTCGTCCTTGGTGAGCTCCTCGTCGTAGCTCGGCCACTCGGCGAGCGACACCGTCGGCGGGTTCCCGAGTCGCTCCCATAACTCCTCGGCAAGGTGCGGCGCATACGGGGAAAGCAGGCGCACGAACGGTTCCCAGAGCGCGAGGTGTAGTTTCTCCTGCTTGAACAGCTCGTTGGTGAGCGTCATCATCTGCGCGATCGCGGTGTTGAACTCGAGATCGGCGGTATCCTCGGTGACCTTCTTGATGGTCTTGTGCAGAACTCGCGTGAGCTCGGCGGGCGGTTCGTCGTCGATGATCTCGCGCTCGCTCAGGCGCCAGACGCGGTCGAGGAAGCGATGCACGCCGCGCAGCCCGTCGGTAGACCACGGCTTCTCGACGCGCAGCGGGCCCATGAACATCTCGTAGACGCGCATCGAGTCGGCGCCGAACTCGCGGACGATCTCGTCGGGGTTTATGACGTTGCCCATGGACTTCGACATCTTCTGGCCGTCTTCGCCGAGAATCATGCCCTGGTTCACGAGACGCATAAACGGCTCGTCGGTGTTCACTACACCGATGTCGTAGAGCACCTTGTGCCAGAAGCGCGCGTAGAGCAGATGGAGCACCGCGTGCTCGGCCCCGCCTACGTAAAGGTCAACCGGCATCCAGTAATCGATCTTCTCGCGCGAGGCGAGCTCTTCGTCGTTGTGCGGGTCGAGGTAGCGAAGGTAGTACCAACACGAACCGGCCCACTGCGGCATGGTGTTGGTTTCGCGGCGACCGACGCGTCCGCTGCCGTCGGGGCACTCAACGTTCACCCAGTCCTCCACCTTGGCAAGCGGCGACTCACCGGTTCCGGCCGGCTTGTAACTCTCCACGTTCGGAAGCTCGAGCGGCAACTCTTCGTACGCTACCGGGACAAAATCGCCGTCGCCGCAATCTACGAGCGGTATCGGCTCGCCCCAGTAGCGTTGGCGGCTGAAGATCCAGTCGCGCAGCTTGTAGTTGACCGCGTGCCGCCCGAGCCCGTGTTCCTCGAGCCACTCGGTGATCTTACGCTTGAACTCCGGGGTCTTGAGACCCGTGAACTCACCGGAGTTCACCGCGATGCCCTCGCCGGTAAAGACCTCGCTGATCGGCGGGAGCTGATCTGCCTCAGACGGATCGAGCTCGCCGAGCTCGTCGGGGCGCGCCACCACGCGTATGATCTCGAGCCCGTACTGATGCGCAAACTCAAAGTCGCGCTCGTCGTGCCCGGGTACCGCCATGATTGCGCCGGTACCGTACGACATCAGGATGTAGTCGGAGATCCAGATCGGAATCTGCTCGTCGTTGACCGGGTTCACGGCGTAGGCGCCGGTGAAGACCCCGCTCTTGTCCTTGGCGAGATCGGTACGCTCGAGGTCGGACTTCAGGCGCGCCTGCTCAACATACTGCTCCACCGCGCTGCGCTGCTCCTCGGTGGTGAGCTCCTGTACAAACGGGTGCTCCGGCGCGAGTACCATATAGGTAGCGCCGAACAGCGTGTCGGGGCGCGTGGTGAACACCTCGAGCTTCTTATCGTGACCCACAATCGGGAACACGATGTTTGCGCCTTCGCTGCGCCCGATCCAGTTGCGCTGCATCGCCTTGATCGACTCCGGCCATTCGAGCTTCTCGAGGTCGTCTAAGAGGCGATCGGCGTAGGCGGTGATCTTGAGCATCCACTGGCGTAACGGCTTGCGTTCAACCGGGTGGTTGCCGCGTTCCGAGCGCGGGCCCTCGGGTGTGGTAATCACCTCCTCATTGGCGAGCACGGTTCCCATCGCCGGGCAGTACCAGACCGGGATCTCGGCGACGTAGGCAAGCCCGAGCTCGTGCAGTTTGAGGAATATCCACTGCGTCCATTTGTAGTACTTCGCTTCGTGCGTCGAGACTTCGCGATCCCAGTCGTAGGAGAAACCGAGCGACTTGATCTGTGTGCGGAACAGCGCGATGTTTTCCTCGGTCTTGGCGCGCGGGTGCGTGCCGGTTTGAATCGCGTAGTTCTCGGCCGGAAGTCCGAAGCTGTCGAATCCCATCGGGTGCAGCACTGCGTACCCGTTCATACGCAGGTAGCGCGAATAGATGTCGGTAGCGGTGTAGCCCTCGGGATGTCCAACATGCAGGCCTGCAGCGGAAGGGT
>PUOW01000276.1 GCA_003552185.1 Spirochaetaceae bacterium | reverse complement strand
TTTCGTCGCTGCGCACCGAAACCTTCGAGTGGTTCAAGGAGCAAGAGCAGCTTATCGTGCTGCCGTTCGTCTCCGGCGACAAAACGCACGGTCGCCCGACCCTGCTCGTGGCACCGATCAATACCGGGTTCTTCGTTGCGGGGCTTGCCGATCTGCAGGGCTTTATTCCCCGCGAAGAACTCAAGCCGCACTTTGCACCCGAGGCGGTGATCTATCTGGCGCCGCCGTTTCGCCACACCAAGTTCGACGGCAACCAGATTGTCGCGCACAACCGCTTGCCGAGAATGCATGAGCTATTCTCGTACAGCCTCTATCCCGGCCCGAGCGCCAAGAAGGGCGTGTACGGCATCCTGCTCCAACAGGGCGAGGACGAAGGCTGGGTTACGCTGCACGCCTCGGCGGTTCGCTTAATCACCCCGTACGATAACGAGTTCACGATCGTGCACGAGGGCGCCTCGGGCGGAGGGAAGAGCGAGATGACGCAACAGATTCATCGCGAGCCCGACGGCCGCATCCTTGTGGGCGAAGACATCGTCACTCAGGAACGGCTGTACCTCGAGATGCACGACACCTGCGAACTGCATCCGATCTCGGACGACATGGCGCTCGCGCCGCCCTATCTGCAGGAGGGGCGGAGCAAGCTCGTGATCGAGGATGCCGAGGCCGGTTGGTTTTTGCGCGTCGATCACCTTGCCGATTACGGCACCGAGCCGCAGCTCGAGCGCCTCTGCATCAATCCTCCGGCGCCGTTGGTGTTTCTCAACCTCGACGGACAGCCCGGTGCCACCTGCTTGCCGTGGGAGCACACCATGGATGAGCCCGGCAAACCCTGCCCGAACCCGCGCGTAATCATGCCGCGCCATTTCGTGCCGAACACCGTAAACGAACCGGTTGAGGTAGACGTACGCAGCTTCGGGGTCCGCACCCCGCCCTGCACTCGCGACAATCCCAACTACGGCATCATCGGTATGCTGCATGTGCTGCCGCCGGCTCTGGCGTGGCTCTGGCGGCTTGTGGCGCCGCGCGGGCACTCGAACCCCAGTATCGTCACCGCCGAGGGGCTTTCAAGCGAAGGCGTAGGGTCGTACTGGCCGTTTGCAACCGGTAAGATGGTCCGCCAGGCAAACCTCTTGCTACAGCAGATTCGCAGCTCGCCGAGCACTCGATACGTCTTGATCCCGAACCAGTACATCGGCGCGTACAAGGTCGGCTTTCAGCCGGAATGGATCGCGCGTGAGTACCTCGCGCGCCGCGGTAGCGTGAAGTTTCGCCCGGGCCAGCTGCCGCCGGCACGTTGCCCGCTGATCGGCAACACCATCGAAACGCTCAAGGTGAACGGGCAGCAACTGCCGAAAGGCTTACTGCACGTTGACGACCAGCTCGAGGTCGGCATCGAGGGCTACGACGCCGGTGCTAAGATTCTTAAGGATTTCTTCTACAAGGAAGTCGAACAGTTTTACAGCGAGGACCTTCTCCCGCTCGGGAAACGCATCATCAGTGCATGTCTCTCCGATGCCACGATCGAAGAGTATGAGCAGCTTCTGTAGAACACAACCTATGCGCCCGGGGCTCTCGCAGCAGCCCCGGGTTCGCCACCCTTCGCCTCTGATACCGAACACTCGCGTAAGGAGCGCGCCCCTATGATTCCACGTAAGCTGCATCTGTTACCGGAGCACCTTTATCCCGCCGATGAATGGGGAATCGTCGAGACCGGTTACTCCAAACACTGGATGGGCAACGCCGAAACGATCTTCGCGCTTTCAAACGGCTTTCTCGGGATACGCGGGAACTTCGAGGAAGGGCGGCCCGCGATCGAGGCGGCGACCTTCTGCAACGGCTTTCACGAGACCTGGCCGATTGTGCACGCCGAGGAAGCCTACGGCTTTGCGCGCACCGGACAAACGATCGTGAACTGCCCCGACGCCACGCTGATGAAACTGTACGTCGACGATGAGCCGCTGTACCTTCCGACCGCTCGCGTCACCGAGTATCGACGCGAGTTATGCTTCAACGACGGTGTCTTGCGTCGCGAGCTCAACTGGTCGGCGCCGTCGGGGAAGCAGGTGCGCGTTAAATCGAGCCGCCTCGTCTCGTTTGAGCAGCGCCACATCGGCGCGATCAATTACGAAGTCACGATCGATACCGACGCTCCGGTGGTTATCTCGTCGCAGTTGCTCAACCGCCAGGACTCGAAGCCGATCGACGAGCCGAGCGGCAACGGTATGCCCGACCCGCGCCAGGCTCGTCGCTTCGATAGGCGCGTGCTCAACGCCAAAACCCACATCGACGAAAACCTTCGTATCATCACCGGGTACCGCACCTCCAACTCGCGCATGACGCTCGGCGTCGGCATAGACCATGTCGTCGAGACCGAGAACCCCTGGCAGTCGCAAACCACCTGGAGCGAAGACCTCGGTAAGGTGGTGTTCACCTTCGACGCTCACGCCGGCGTTCCAATTCGCATCACGAAGTACTTCACCTACCACACCTCGCGTTCGGTTCCGGCCGCCGAGCTCGTGGACCGTGCCTCGCGCGCGCTCGACCGTGCGCTTCGCGACGGCTACGAGGAGCTCGAGACCGCCCAAGAGGCGTTCCTTGAACGGTTCTGGGCACGCGCGAACGTGGTTGTAGACGCCGAGCCGCGCGTGCAGCAAGCGATTCGGTGGAACATCTTTCAGGTCTGTCAGGCCGCCTCGCGCGCCGAGACCACCGGTATTCCCGCCAAAGGCCTCACCGGGCAGGCCTACGAGGGGCATTACTTCTGGGACACCGAGATCTACGTCGCGCCGTTTCTCACCTACACCGCGCCGCGCATCACGCGCAACCTACTGCGGTTCCGTCACTCCATGCTCGATCAGGCGCGCCGGCGGGCGGACGAGCTCTCGGAACGCGGAGCACTCTTCCCGTGGCGCACCATCAACGGCGAGGAGGCCTCTTCGTACTACGCCGCCGGAACCGCGCAGTATCACATAGACGCCGATATCGCGTACGCGATCAAGCGCTACGTGGAGGTGCGCGGCGACGCCGAGCTGCTGTGTGAAGTAGGTGCCGAGATCCTGGTCGAGACCGCACGCATGTGGACCGGCCTCGGCTTTTTCGCTCCCGACAGCGGCTCGTTTCATATCCACGGGGTCACCGGGCCCGACGAGTATACCACCGTGGTAAACGACAACACCTTCACGAACCTCATGGCGCGCTGCAACCTGCGTTACGCCGAAGAGGTGGTGTCCTGGATGCGCGAAGAACGGCCCAAGGATTACAGCCGGTTGCTGCACGAAACCGGGCTGAGCGAACACGAGCCGATCGAGTGGCGCCGCGCCGCCGACGCTATGTTCATTCCGTACGATTCCGACCGCGGCATCAACCCACAAGACGCCAACTTCCTCGCGAAGGAGGTCTGGGACTTCAAGAACACCCCGGTGGACCATTATCCGCTGCTGCTCAACTATCACCCACTGGTGATCTATCGCCACCAGGTTATCAAGCAAGCCGACGTGGTTCTCGCGATGGTGCTGCTCGGCGACGAGTTCTCGCTCGAGCAGAAGCGGCGCAACTTTGATTACTACGACCCACTCACCACCGGCGACTCCTCGCTTTCGGCCTGCGTGCAATCTATCCTCGCCGCCGAGATCGGCTACGAGCAAAAGGCGCTCGAGTACTTTCAATACGCTCTGCTGATGGATCTCGCGAACGTAGCCGGCAACGTTGTCGACGGGGCGCACGTGGCTTCAACCGGCGGCGTCTGGATGGCGCTCACCTACGGCTTCGGCGGTATGCGCGATTTTCAAGGCAAACTCTCGTTCGACCCCCGCGTTCCGGCGAGCTGGCACAGGCTCAGCTTTCCGCTGCGGGTTCACAACTCGCGGTTGCTCGTGGACCTCACCCACACCACCTATCGCTTTGAGGTGATCGGCGGTGAACCGCTTACGATAACGGTTCAAGGCGAAGAGCTGACCCTCGAGCCGCACAAGCCGGTAGAGCTGGCGCCGAAAACGCCGAACCTACCGCTCAACCCGGAGGCGTAGAATGGCACAAGACACTACAAAGGCCGAACTCGACCGAGTGAAAAACGTTATTCTCCAAGCCAAAGAGAAAGCCTGCAGAGAAACCGACAACGAGCCCGAACCGGAACTCACGAGCCGGGTGGAGTGGCCGGTGCAGTGCACCGTGGGCCCCGGGCTCGAAGGGGCGATCGCCGCCGAGACCAAGATCGGCTACGTCAACGGAACCAAGGGTTCGCTGATCTATCGCGGCTACGACATCTTCGACCTCTGCGCTCACTCTACATTCGAGGAAACCTCGTACCTCTTGTTGCACGGCAGACTGCCGAGTAGCTCCGAGCTTGCGAGCTTCTCCGCGATGCTCAGGCGGAAGATGCTGATCCCGCGTACCCAACGACTGCTGCTGAGCTTCCCGGTGGAAGAGATGCTGCCGATGGCCGCGCTGCGCCTTGGAACCAACCTCATGCGCCAAAAGCAAACCTTTCGCGACAAGGACACCTTCCTCGCCGAGACTGCCGACAGCATCGCGGCCGATGAAGACTCAATCCCGATGGAAACGCCTCCTACAGGCGGCAAGAAATCGGTGTTCGAGTTCATCAAGCATATCTTCACAAAGCCCGAAACCGCACCCGCGCACCTGATCAGCTCCGAGGAGATCGAGAGCTGCTATAACCTGCTCGGAGGCGTGGTGAGCGTCGCGGCGGCGATCGGTCGCGTTCGGCAAGGGCATATCCCGCTCGAGCCGCTTCCGGATCTCAGTCTTGCCGGAAACTATCTCTATATGCTCACCGGCCGCCGGCCGACGCCGCTTCAGGAACGCATCATGGATGTGTGTTTCATCCTACACGCCGACCACGGGATGAACGCGAGCACCTTCGCCTCGATGGTGGTAGCCTCAACGCTCTCGGATATCTACTTTGCGATCGGCTCCGGGATCGCCGCGCTCAGCGGGCCGCTGCACGGCGGCGCGAATGTAGAGGTGGTGCAAACGCTCGAGGAGATCGGCGAGGCAAAGAGCGTAAAGGCGTGGTACCAAAAGGCGAAGGCCGACAAGCGCAAGGTGCCGGGCTTCGGGCATCGCGTCTACAAGGCGTACGACCCGCGCGCGCGGGTTCTTGGACCGCTCGCCGAGATGCTCGCCGAGGAAGACCCCGCGATCAAGCCGTTGTTTGAGACCGCGAAGGAGCTCGAACGCACCGTCGTCGCCGAGCTCGGCGAAAGCAAGCGCATCTTCCCGAACGTCGATTTCTATTCCGGCATCGTGTACAAGAGCATGGGAATAGACGAGCACCTCTACACCACCATCTTTGCGGTCTCGCGCGTCGCCGGCTGGTGCGCCCGCGTGATGGAGTATCTCGAGCAGAACCGCATCTTTCGCCCGCGCGCAATCTACACCGGGACGCTGCACGAGGAATACGTTCCGCTCGATCAACGCGACCCTACAGGCACGTAACACAGTCACCGGCCCCTGCGGCGCGCACGTCGCGCCGCAGGACCGTCTCGCAGCACCGTCTCACAGCACCCGAAGAAACCGGCAAGAAACTCGCAAAATTTGCTTGACAGCCGACCGACGGTCGGTCTAAACTGAGCGCATGAGATCGACCGACGGTCGGTCGATTACCGAGCTAAGGAGCAACTGTGACAGCAAACGAACGAAGAGCCGAGATCGTGGCGGTCGCCGAACGCATGTTCAACGAGAGGGGCTACGACAACACCTCGATCGCCGAGATTATCGAGGCGGCCGGCATCGCGAAGGGCACCTTCTATCACCACTTCAGCTCAAAAACCGAGCTCGCCGAGAGCGTGGTAACCGATCGCCTCGCGTCGCTGCGCCCGCTGTACGACGAGATCGCGTCTCGCACAGACCTCAGCGCAGTAGAGCGCCTGCAGGCCTTGTTCGACGCGAGCTCCACCTGGAAACAGAGCAATATCGAGTTCATGGTCTCGACCGTGCTTTCGATGTACCGAGACGAAAACGCGCTCGTACTCAAGCGCCTGTATCAGTGCTCGATCAGGCTGTTCGGCCCGTACTTGAATGCGGCCATTCGCGAAGGAGTAGAGGCCGGTGAGATACGCGTTCCGTTTCCCGACCGCTTCGGCGAGTTTTTGCTCGCGATGTTCGTGGGTGTCGGCGAATCGCAGGCCGATCTTGTAAGCGCCTCGCTCGAGGAGCCGCAGAAGCTCTACGAGTACGCCAAGATGGTCGAGATGATCGAGTACTCGGTCAATCTTCTCCTCGGGCTACCGGAGAAAACCATCAACCTCGGCACCGAGGAGATCCTCGGTCAAATTGCCGCCTACCTCGAAAAAAAGGAGCATAACCGATGATCAGGGTTCAGGATCTACACAAGGAGTATATCGACGGCGAGACACACGTTCGCGCACTCCGCGGGGTGAGCCTCGAGATTGCGAAGGGCGAGTTCATCTCGATCGCCGGCCCGTCCGGTTCCGGCAAAACCACGCTGTTGAACATCATCGGCTGTATCGACACCGCAGACGCCGGCACGGTCACGATCGACGACGACACAATTACCGGCGCGCGAAAATCGGACCTTGTGGAGATTCGCCGCATGAAGATCGGGTTCGTGTTTCAGAACTTCAACCTCATTCCGGTACTCAGCGCCTACGAGAACGTCGCGATGACGTTGTCGCTCCTCGGGCTCCCGGAGCGCGAGATCCGACGGCGCAGCATCGAGATGCTCGCCGAGGTGGGGCTTAGCGGCATGGAAGACCGACGGCCCGCAAAGCTCTCCGGCGGGCAGCAACAGCGAGTAGCGGTGGCGAGAGCGCTGGTGAAAGACCCCACCATCGTACTCGCCGACGAGCCCACCGCCAACCTCGACTCCGAGACCGGTGAGGCGGTGCTGAAGCTCATGAAAGAGATAAACCGCCGGCTCGGGACCACCTTCGTGTTCTCGACCCACGACCAAATGGTGATGGAGTACGCCGACCGGCTCTGCAGCCTCCACGACGGTGTCATAGAAAGCGACGAGCTGAGAAGGAGCGCGTGATGGCAGGCAGTTCCGGCGCACCGCGCAACACCGTGCCGCGCCACAGCGGCAGTCACACTCACGCGCATCCCAAGGTGTTTCTCCGGCTCGCGGCAAAGAACCTCACGCGCTACCGCCGCCGCACTACGATTACCGCAAGCGCAATCGCGTTCGGCGTCGCGGTGTTCATCGCGATGGCGTCGTTGCTCGGCGGCTTGGTCGCGGAAGGCGATCGCAACTTCTCGAACTACGAGACCGGAAGCGCGGCGGTGACCGCCACTGGATACTGGGACGAACGCGAGCAGTTCCCGCTCGATATGCTCGTAGAAAACGGCGCCGCGCTTACCGAGGCGCTCGAGGCCGAGGGCTTCGCGGCGGCTCCGCGGGTCGCGTTTCGCGGCGAGCTCATCGTGCATTACGACCCCTACCCCGAGGACGGCTCGGCCCATCTCGGGATGTACGGCATAGACCCCGAGCGCGACCCTGAGGTGTTCAACCTCGCCGAAAGCGTGACCGAGGGCCGCTTCCTCGAGCAGGACGAGCACGGCATCCTCATCAGCTCCTGGCTCGCCGAGCGCCTCGGAGCCGAGGTTGGGTACCCGGTTACGATCACCACCCGCACGCGCGACGGATTTCACCAGATCATGGATCTCGATATCGTCGGCATATACGAAACGCCGAACCCAACGGTAGACCGCTCCTCGATCTTTATGCCGCTTGAGACCGCGGAATACTACCTCGAGCTCGGCGGAGCGGTAACCGCGGTGCACCTGCGCCTGCCCGAGCATGTTCCGGGCGCCGCCGATCTCGCTCCGGTGCGTTCGGCACTCGAATCCGCCGGATTCCTCAACGCCGAGGAGCTCGCGCTACTCGGGTTCAACGAGATGACCGCGGATTTCGCCGCCGCTGTGGAGCTACAGGACGCCGTGTTTCGCGTAATTCTGTTTCTCCTTGCCACAATCGCGGTGGTGGGAATCTCGAACACCATGCTGATGGCGGTCCTCGAGCGCGAACGCGAGATCGGGATGATGCGTGCGCTCGGGGTGCGCGATCGCGAGATCGGAGTGATGTTCATGTTCGAGGCTGCCGGGATCGGCCTGCTCGGAGGCATAATCGGCATGCTGTTCGGAACTGCCGCGGTCTGGTACCTCACACAGCACGGAATCGATTATAGCGCAATGCTCGAAGGCATCGAGATGGACCTCCGCTTCGACGGGGTACTGTACGGCGTCTGGAACCTCGGCACAACCGTGAGCGCCGCGGTCGGCGCGGCGGTGCTCGCCGGGGTGGTGGCGCTTCTGCCGGTACGGCGCATCCTGCGGCGCACCATTACCGAGTCGCTTCGAACGCACTAGGAGACCGAGTAGGAGACCGAGAATGACGTTATCACGAATTGCGCTACGCAACGTATTGAGAAATCGCAGAAGAAGCCTGCTCTCGATAACCGCGGTTGCGGTGGCGGCGCTCAGCATCACGCTTCTGTTCGCGCTGCTCGAAGGAATCCGCGCCGATATTCGCCACAACGCCTGGAACTACGAGACCGGCGAGGTGCGCGTGCGTAACGCCGAGTACGACCGCTACGAGTACCTCAACCCGGTACAGTATGTGGTGCCGGAATACCGCGCCACCGCCGAGCAGATTAAGGCGTTACCCGAGGCCGCCGCGGTGAGCCCGCGTATCTCGGTTGCCTCGGTCTCGTTCCGCGGCGAACGCCAGATTACCGCTCGCGGCATCGGGATGGATTTCGAAACCGAACGCGAGTACCAGGACGACCTCGAGTCTATCGTCGCGCGGGGCCGGCTCCCCGAACCCGGGAGCAGCGAAGCGATCCTCGGCAACCGCCTTGCCGAGGAGCTCGGCGTTGAGCTCGGCGACACCGTCACGTTCCTGACCCAAACTCGCACCCGAACCTCAAACGCCTTCACGGTAGACGTGGTAGGGCTCGCGGCCTTTCCTGTCTCGCAGCTCGATCGCAGCACCTATCTGCTGCCGATCGAGAGCGCCGCACGCTACCTCCGGATGGGCGACGCCGCGACCGAGATTCTGGTCCGCGGCAACGGACGCAATAGCGAAGCGCTCGAGTCGGCCGTCACCGCGCTGCTTTCCGAGCGAGGCGTCGACGGCATGAACGTGACCCCGTGGCAGGAGGTGAGCGGCGGCTACAGCTATCTGCAGGTGGCAAACGTGGTGTACAGGATCATCGCACTGTTCTTCTTTCTGCTCGGAAGCACCGTAATCGTGAACACCACCATGATGACGATACACGAGCGCATGCGCGAGATCGGCACCCTGGCCTCGATGGGCATGCGCGACCGCGAGCTCGTGCGGCTGTTTTTCACCGAGGCGTCGTACCTCGGGTTCGCGGGGTCGCTGCTGGGGGTGCTCGTGGGATCGGCAATCGTACTTCCGCTGCAACAGACCGGCATAGATTTCGGAGCGCAGATGGAGATGATAGATATGGATCTCTCCTCGGTGCTGTATCCGCTGCTCAACATGCGCTCAACGGTCTTAACGTTCTTCTACTCGCTGGCGATCGCGATGCTCGCGTCGTTTGTGCCGGCGCGACGGTCGGCGCGGCTGAAGCCGGTGGAGGCGCTGCGCGCGTGACACACGAGCGAAAGGCCGATGGACCGCGGGGCGGCTGGACCGCGGGGCACACGAACCGCGGGGCCGACGGACCGCGGGGCCGAGATAGATGTGCGGACGCCGGCCCCGGTAGCACAACGCAAACAAGGAAAACCCAATAGGAAGGAGCGTAACAAGATGGCCGAGAGACAAAACAGATCGCATAAGCCGAGCGGCCGAGCGCCGGTCGGCGGGTTGGTTCGAGGCATGCTGTACATCACGCTGTTGTTGCTGCTCGGTGCGCCGGCGGCGTTTGCGCTGAGCGCGGACGAGATCATCGAGCGCATGGAAGAGAACCAGACCCACCCCACCAGCTACATAGAAGGCGAGATGATCATAACCGACCGGTTCGGCGACCGCGTCAGCACCTTCATCGCGCATACCGAGGGCACCGACCGCTTCCTTGTTGAGTTCACCTCGCGCGACGAGGAAGGACAAAAGGTACTTCGGCGAGACGACGATCTATATCTCTACTACCCCGACGCGCGCGAAACCATACGACTAACCGGGTCGGCGCTGCGCGACTCGCTTCTGGGCTCCGACATCTCATACGAAGACATGACCGGAGGACGGGGACTCGCCGACGACTACCGCTTCGAGCTACTTGGAGAGGAAGAGGTAGACGGCCGACCGACCTACAAGATTGAGCTCACCGCGCGCGGCACCAACGTCGCCTATCCCAAACAGATCTACTGGGTAGACAGCGAGGAGTTCGTGATGCGAAAAAGCGAGCAATACGCGCGCGCCGGGCGGAAATTGAAGGTTACCGAGGTGCTCGAAACCATGGAGCAAAACGAGTACACCTTTCCCTCGCGCATTCGCATCACCGATCAGACCAGGCGATCGAGCGGCACCGAGATGATTCTCACAGAAGTCGATATCGGGATCGATCTCCCTCGCGGCATCTTCTCGCTGGATGAGCTAACATGGTAGCGCAAGCGATTACGAACGGTCGGGTCCCGGCGCGCGGACTCGACGGGATGCGGGGTTTCGACGGGGCGCGGGGGCTGCCAGGCGCGCCGGGTCTGCGTGGCGCGCGCAAGGCTCTGCTCGCGTTCGCCGCTGCGCTTGTCCTCGCCGGCACCGTGGGCGTTCACGAGGCTCCGGCCGAAACTCGCGTGCAGACCGAGCTCGATACCTTCGCAACGCTGGGCTGGACCGGCGACGAGCTCGGGCTTTTGAGCTACGCGCGCGGCCAGGTGGATTTTCTCTCGCCGCGGGGAGAGCCGGTGCAGGGGCGCTTACAGCTTCGTACCACGCTTGGAGACAGCCGGGCGCCCGCGGGCATGCCGCTGCTCCGCCCGGCGTTCCTCGAGGTGCCGCGCGCCAACCTCCGGTTTCGGTTCCCGATCACCGAGGAGTACACGATGCGCGTAACGGCCGGCCGCGACCGCCTCACCTGGGGCGTCGGCAGCCTCTTCAACGCCGCCGATCTCCTCTACGGTGCCGACGGCACCGCCGGAGCCGATTTCACCGATATCGACGACCCGCGCGACGAGACCTCGTGGCTCACCGCATTTTACTTCCCGATCGGCGACCTGAGCTACCTCGAGACCGTGGTGCTTCCCCCGTTGCCGGAGCTTACGTTCGACGGCACCCCGGCCGACGACGACCTCGGCGAGGATGCGGACGGGGGCGGCGCAGCCGGCGCCGGCCAACCCGGAGCGGGCGGCGCGTTCGCGGACGCTCCTCCGCTGTCGGAGACCGGTGCGGGTGTGCGCTTTCATACCCAGGTTGCCGGCATCACGGTCGAGCCGTCGTACCTTTATGACGGACGCGTCGAGCAGCACAACATCGCGCTTGCGTTACAAGGAGGGCTCGGCGCCGATCTGTATGCCGCGGCGCGGCTCTCGCTCGACGACGAAATGCCGTCCGACGCGGCCCGGGTCTTGGAGGAGCGCACCACCGTCACCACCGGCGCGTATTACGGTTTCGACATCGGCCCCGACCGACGACTCACCGGACGGCTCGAGACGCTCGTAAACCCCGGCGGCGACTGGGAAGACCAAGGCCGGCGCGACGCCGAGTACGGCATTCTCTTGTACCCTGAGCTCGTCTACACGCCGGGGCGCACCGTCGACGTGATCGCGCGCAGCGTGGTGTCTCCGGTAGACCGCTCGGCTCTCATAACCGGCGGAGTGAGTTGGAACATCTTCAGCGGCTTTCGCGCGCAGGCTTTTGCGGGGGTAGAGGCGGGCGACGACGACGCGGTGTTCGGCTGGGACCGCCCCGGAGCGGTACGCGTTTCGGCCGGATTCAATTATCGGTTTTGATCGCACCCGCGTTCGGGGGATGCGTTACGGCGGTTGCCGCGGGCGGCTCGGCCCGCGGCAGACTGTTCACACGGCGGCTCAGCGCGAGAGATAGAACTCCACGCGGCGGTTCTTCCAGCGCTCCTGCGCGTTGCTGTGCGGCACCACCGGCTCGTAGCCGCCCTTCCCAACCGTAGAGATTCGCGCCCTCGGTATGCCTCGTTCGCTCAGCGCGTCTCGAATCGCTTCGGCGCGCGAGGTAGAGAGCGGCAACAAGGTCTGCGTCTCCTCGTTCTCCCAGACCTCGGTCGGACGGTTCCAGAGCAACCGTGCCGCGTGGCCTTCCACCTCGATCTCGTGGTCGTCGTAGCGCGTGAGAATCTCGGCGAGCCGGTCGAGCGTTGCGAGGTTGGCTGCGCGGGTGTCGGCCGGTACGTCGATGTAGTCGGCGGTGAACGGCTTGAAGTAGATGCTCGAGATCACGATCTGTAGCCGGTCGCCGACGCGCATCACGAGGATATCGATCGGAACCGTGAACTCGTCGCTTCCGCGGTTGCCCACGTTGTCCTCTGCCTCGATCACCAGGGTGTAATCGCTCGCGGACTGTACCCACTCGCCGCGGTCGGAGGTGCCGTCCCATTGGTACACGCCGTTTCGGAAGCTGCGCGACGGTATTCGCCGAAAACTGTTTCCCATCGGGTCGAGGATCTCGGCAGACCAGTCGCGCACTCCGCTCGGGTCGCTCACCGATACCGCGATGCTGAGCGTGGTACGCAGATCGTCGTCCACCGGCTGAAACGGCAACGGGTTCATCGTAACGCTTACCGCCGGAGGGGTGCGGTCGAGCCGCACCGGATACTCGGTTACCTCGGTGCTGAGGTTGCCTTTCTCGTACTCCACCTCGAGGCGGCCGAAGTACTCGCCTTCCTCGGCAGGCTCTCCCGCCGCGCCGGCGCCGTCCCACACCACGGTCTCGGAAACCTGACGGCGGTCGTGCGGTTCGTGCCGCATCACCTCGTTTCCTTCCTCATCGAGTACCGCAAACTCCCAACGAGCGATCCCGTCACGAACTTCGGTCTCGAGCTCGAACTCAACCACGTTGTACTCCGCATCGGCGGCCGGATTGAACGAGGTTCTCCGTGGTGTAACCCGCACCGGCGTTGGACGGGTATCGACCACCAGCCGCGGCACCTCGAACGAGGCCGAGTTCCCCGCCTCGTCGGTGGCCGAGAGGGTGTAGCGGTAGGTGCCGTCGGCAACCGGCTCGCCGCCGGCATCGGTACCGTCCCACTCGAACGACTCAAGCCGCCCGTCCCAGGTGTGCCGGCGTACCGCGCTTCCGTCGGCATCGGTAATCACGCCGTGCCACTCGAGCTCCTCGCGCGAGCTTTGGCTAATTGTAACGGTATCTCGGCGCCCGTCTCCGTCGGGTGAGAACACGGTCCATGACGGCCTCACGAGCGCGCGCGGCGGGGTAAGGTCGAGCTGGAAGCGCTGCGAGCTCACCACCGGGCTGTAGCCGTTGCGGTACACCACGCGAAGCTCGCCGGTGTACCAGCCTTCCGGAAGCGTTCGTCCGCCGGCGTCGCGTCCGTTGAACTGCAGGATGCCGTCCTCAAGATGCTCCGAGTTAAACACGCGCACCTCGACACCGCGATAGTTCTTGATCGCGAGCGAGATATCGGTAATCTGATCGACTCCTTCGGCTCGAATCACGAAGCGCACCGTGTCGTTCACCCCGTTGTCGTTCGGCGAGAACGCAAGCGGCGAGACCGTGAGGCGAACCGGAAAACTGCGCCGGTCGAGCACCAGTTCGTCGAGCTCGGTCGAGAAGCTGTTGCCGGCGCGGTCGGTTGCGCTGAGCTCATAGCGGTAGGTCCCGTCGGGGGCCGGGCGGCCTTCGTCGTCGGTTCCGTCCCACTCAACCGTCTCGGGCTCACCGGCCCACTCAAAAC
>PUOW01000077.1 GCA_003552185.1 Spirochaetaceae bacterium | reverse complement strand
GCGGTCGGCCCGGACGTGGATGGCGCCGGTCTCGCCGCAGTCGGTGCTGAGCTCTATCTGCTTGCCGCGCGCGGTGCCGCGGTGAGCATGCAACACCGTTTGGACCAGTTCGCAGACCTCGAGCTCCTCGGGCACCAGTTGCAGACGTCCCGACTGTACCTGCGCCCATTCCAGCAGGTTCTCGAGCATAGACTCGAGACCGCCGGCCGACTCCAGCACCGTGGTAGATATCTCGTGCAGTTCGGCCGCGCTGAACTCCTCGAACTCTTCGACCACCGGCTCCATAACGCTTCGCAGTCCGCCGATCGGACCGCGAAGATCGTGCGCGAGGATCGAGAGAAAACGGTCTTTGGTAGCGTTCGCGGCGTTGAGCTCGCTGTTGGCGCGCGCAAGCTCGGCCGTGCGCTCAGAAACCTGTCTCTCGAGCCGCTGCGTCTGCAGACGCAGAGCGCGCGTTCGAAGCTGCAACACCGCCCAGATCGCGACCGCAGCCGCCACGAGCAGCACACCGACGAACGCGGGCGTGCGCCAAAACGGCGGCGTGATCGTAAGCGCAACCCTCGCCGGCGTCGTGCTCCAGATACCGCGACTATCGGCCGCGCTAACCTCGAAGGTGTAGCTCCCCGGCGGCAGGCCGGTATACTCAACGAAGCGCCGGTACCCCGCCTCTACCCAGTCGTCTTTGAGGCCGCGCAAGCGGTATCTGTAGCGATTGCGCTCCGGCAGCGAGAACTCGAGCGCCGCGAACTCAAAGCCCACCGAGTTCTCGGTATGCACCAGCTCGAGCGCGTCTACTCTGTGTGGTACGGTGCTGCTCTCGTAGGGCTCGGACATCACGTTGATCGCGGTAATCTGAACCGGCGGCGCCGAACCGGGGCGCGGCGTGCGAAGCCGTGGAATGCGCACAACCTCCGAGAACGCGCCGAACAGCAGGTCGCCGCCGGTGGTCACGGTGGCGCCGGTGCTGAAGCTCGGCGTACGCAGCCCGTCGCGCTCGTCCAACTGCGTGACACGCATCAGGTCCGTGAAAACGCGGTTCATGCCCGCGTTGGTGGCGACATAGAACACCCCGGGCGCCGACTCAAGGACCGCGGTCACCGCGTTACTACTGAGACCGTCGCTCGTCGTGATGTGCGAGAAGGCGTCGCGGTCGCGATGGTAGCGTACAAGCCCACCGGCGCGCGTCGCGGCCCAAACGCGGCCGAACGAGTCCTCGAGAATCTGCCCTACGCTGTTGTTACTGATACTGTCGCGGTCGTTCGGGTCGTGGCGGTAGCGGACGAAATCGTCGGCGGCGGGGCGATAACGGTTGAGCCCGTTGTTGGTTCCTACCCAGATCACCCCGGTGCTGTCCTCGAACACGTCGTACACCAGATTGTCGCTCAGGCTCCCGTCGGCCTCGGGATCGTAACGATAGCGTCGAAGTCTTCCATCCGGCATGAGCCGAAACAGGCCCTCGTCGTAGGTGCCTACCCAGAGCGAGCCGTCGCCCGCGCGCAACAGGCTGTAGACGATCGGGGGGTCGGCCGGAACCTGCCGATCCGGGATCTGCCGACCCGGGGCCTGCCGGTGCTGCGAATCTGCCGGCGCCTCGGCGAACGTGCCCCAGGCCGACTCGAAGCGGCCCTCGGCCGGATAGAAGCGGTCGAGCCCGCCGTGCGTCGCCACCAGCAGATGGGTTTCTCGGTCGCGCAGCACCGCGTTGACGGTATCGTGGCTGATACTCGCGGGATCTTCGGGATCGTGACGGTACACGCGAATCGTGCCGTCGTCGGGGTCGCGCACGTTGAGCCCTCCGCCGTAGAGCCCGATATACAGTTCGCCCCGAGCGGTATCCTGGTAGAGCACCCGAACGCGCCCCTCGCTAATCCGCCGGTGCTCCGGCAGATGAGGGTGAATATAGCGGAACTCGCGTTTTCCCGGATGGTACTTGCTGACACCGTTGCCGTTGGTGCCGATCCAGATGATCCCGGAGCGGTCCTCAAACAGCGAGTACACGACGTCGTGCGCGAGACTCTGAGGGTCTTCTCTTCGATGCCGGTACACCGTGTAATCGCCGTAATCGCCGCGCGCCGCATCGAGATGCACCAGGCCTTGCCCCCAGGTCGCGACAAAGACCTCGCCGCGACCGTTCGCGAGCAGCTGGTACACGTTCTTGGCACCCAGATCCACGCTCCGGCGAAGGCCGCCGTGCGGTTCGATCTCGGCCAGCTCACCTCCCCAGGTTCCGACCCAGAGCCGACCGTGCGGACCTTCCGTCACCGCCATCACCGCCGAGTCCGAAAGCCGAGCCGGCACCTCCTCCGGGCGGTCGGGACCGGCGGCGCGCAGGTAAAAGCGCGCCGAACCGTTGGACCTATCGAATACGCGCGCGAGCCCGCCGAGCGTCCCAACCCAAAGGCGATCCTCGGAATCACGCAGCAACGCGCGCACCGTGGCGTGCGGCAGCGCATAGCGCGCTTCGTCGGTAGGGCTGAAGCGGGTGAACCGACCTTCCTCGGCGCACTCGAGGCGGTTCAGCCCGTCGAGCGTTCCAACCCAGAGCCGCCCGTCGGCGTCGTGCTCGATCGCGGTCACCACGTTGTTACTCAACGACTCGGGATCGTCGCCGTCGTGCCGGTAATGCGTAATCGTCTCGGTCTCGAGATCGAGCCTGCTCAAGCCCCCGTAGGTCCCGATCCAGAGATAATCGTCGTCGCCGATATGCAGCGTCTGTACGAGTTGGTGCGCGAGGCTTTCGGGGTTAAACGGCTCGCTCTCGAACACGCGCATCGAGTGGCCGTCGTAGCGGTGCAGTCCGGCTTGGCTCCCGAGCCACAGAAACCCGTCATGATCCTGCACGATAGAGGAAACCGACGAGCTCACAAGCCCGTCGCGATACGAGATCCGATCGAAGGTGAGCCCCTCGGCCGAGGCGCCGGCCTGCGGCAGGAGCATGAGGAGCATCGCGAGCAAAAGCAGGGCCGCGCCGCGGCCTCGTACGTTTCTCGGCATTCGAACTACCTTTTCGCGTACTCCCGAACGGAAGCACGGCGTCGGTTGGAGTGTACCATGGGAGGCGAGTTCGTGGGGTGAG
>PUOW01000183.1 GCA_003552185.1 Spirochaetaceae bacterium | reverse complement strand
GACAAGCACCCCAACGACCTGATGCGCGGCCATATCGACCGCCTCGCCGCGCGCGCGGTTGCGCTCGGCCTCGACCCGATGGAGGCGCTACGGATCGCGTGCCTGCATCCGGTGCAGCATTACGGGCTCGAGACCGGGCTGCTTCGCCCCGGCGACCGCGCCGATTTCGTGGTGGTTGATGATCTATCCGAGTTCAGGCCGCTCGCGACCTACCTCGACGGCGTTTGCGCCGCGGCCGGAGGGGCACCGCGCTGGAGCTACACCCACCCCGAGACACCGAACACCTTTCGAGCCGGCGCGGTCGCGCCGAGCGCGCTTCAGCTCGCGATGCCGAGCGAGGGGGGTGTGCGCACAATCGAGGTATACGACGGCAAGCTCATCACCGGCGAACGGATCTTCTCTGCTGCAGACTGCACCCGCGACGGGCGCTTCCACGCCGACACCGAGAAAGACCTTCTCAAGATCGCGGTCGTGAACCGCTACGCCGAAACGGCTCCGGCGCTCGCCGTGGTCCATGGGTTCGGCCTCAAGCGCGGCGCGGTTGCCTCCTCGGTTGCTCACGACTCGCACAACGTGGTCGCGATAGGCGCCGAGGACCACGCCCTCGCGGCGGCTGTGAACGCGGTGATCGAGGCCGGAGGTGGAGTAGCGGTTGCAAGCGGGGCGTCAACGGTTGAGCTACTCAGGCTTCCGATCGCGGGCTTGATGGCGACCGAGCCGGGAGACGAGGTTGCGGCGCTCTACGAGCGGCTCGACACCGCCGCGCAGGAGCTCGGCTCTCCGCTTCGCTCGCCGCTGATGACGCTCTCGTTTCTGGCGCTGCTTGTGATTCCGAAACTCAAGCTGAGCGACCGCGGACTGTTCGACGGCGAGGAGTTTGCGTTCGTCGATCTTGCTGTTCGGCCGGACTCATAACCCCGGCGCGGCAACGCGGTGCTCTGCAGCGCCGCGTGCGCGAGTCAGTACTCCACGCGGTCCTGCTTCGCCTCCCAGGCTGAGAAGCTCACCTGTGCCTCATCGCGCAGCAGTTGTCGCATCGGAAGCGCGCGATCGTGCGGATCGTTTCCGAGCTCGTCGTAGATGTAGGCGTCGTCGAAGCCTACCGCCGCTGCGTCGTCGCGAGTGGCGGCGTAAAACACGCGGCGCGGGCGCGCCCAGTACAACGCGCCGAGACACATAGGGCAGGGCTCGCAGGTGGTGTAGAGATCGCAGTCGCTGAGCTGAAACACGCCGAGTTCGCGGCAGGCAGCTCGAATGGCGTTTATCTCGGCGTGCGCGGTTGGGTCGCAGCTCGTGGTGACGGTGTTGGTGCACTCGGCAACAATCCGCCCGTCTCGAACCACCAGCGCCGCGAACGGCCCCCCGCGCCCCGACTCCACGTTCTCGGTTGCAAGAGCGATTGCGCGACGCATGAACTGCTCGAGCTGCTCGTGTTCGTTCATCGTCGCGTTACCCCTCTCCGGCCGCTCCGGCCGGCCCGACCGCCGCGGCCGTCTCCGCCGTGGCCGTCTCCGCCGAACTTGGCTCGTGAATTCCGGCGCGCTTTTCGCTCAAGCGCGCGCCGCCGTGCCCGCGCCGTTCCGCGAGAATCTCGGCAAGGATACTGATCGCGATCTCCTCGGGACCCTCGGCTCCGATGTCGAGCCCCACCGGATTTCGAACCCGGCTCGTCTCCTCGATAGGCGGTCGACGCCCCTCGGACTCCAGTGCAGCCAGCACTTTCTCGAACCGCCGACGCGGCCCGAGCATTCCCAGATACGCGGGCTTTCGTTCCAATGCAAACACGAGCGCCTCGCGGTCGCGCTCGAGGTGATGATTCATGATTACTACGGTGCTGTTCGGCGTGATCTCGACGGTGTCCGGATACTGCTCGGGATGCGCCGCAACCACCGCCGCGGCCGGGAAGGTCTCGTTGTTTGCAACCGCAGGACGGGGGTCTACAACCGAAACCACAAATCCCAGCCGCGCGGCGTGCGAAACAAGGGGAACCGCGCCCGGGCCGCCGCCGAACACCACAAGGTCCGGAACCGGAACGCTGAGATCGAAAAAGACCTCCGCGCCGGCAACCGTCTCGAGGAGCGAGGTTTCCTGCCCCGCATCGATCAACTCGCGCGCCCGTCGTTCGATCGACGCACCGACCTCGTCGACCCCGCCGCCATTGCCGACCTTGCCTACCTCGCCGCGCTGCAGCGTGTCCGCTCTATACAAGCTGCGCAGCGGCCGGCTCGGGTGGTCTTTGGTGAAGACCGTTGCGAGCACGGCGCGCTCACCGGCGGCTTGGAGCTCGATGAGCTCCGCAGCCTCGGACTCGGGAGCAAGCGGCTCGAGATAAAGGTCGATCGTGCCTCCGCACCCGATCCCGAGGCCCCAGACCTCGTCCTCGGTGAGATCGTAGCGCACGCGCCGACCCCCGCCCTGCGCAATTACTTCCCTCGCGATCTCGGCAAGCTCGGGCTCGAGACACCCGCCGGAGATCATGCAGGTGGTTTCGCCGCCGGGCTGCACCAGCATCTTTGCTCCGGGTCGCCGATACGCCGACCCGTCCACCCGCAGCAAAGTCACCACCGCCGGGGTTTCGCCGGCCGCGTGCGAGCGGCGCATCGCATCGTGAAGAACAGCTATTTCGCGCGCATTGATCACGTATCTTCGCTCCTCCCTCGCATAGTAGCACGACCTCTTGCACCGGGCAAATCCATCGCGGCTACCGGCTACCGGCCGCCTAGGGCGGCTACCGAAACGCCGGCGTGGACGTCGTGACTGCGCGTCCGTTATACTCCCCCACGATGTCCGGATTGCTCCGTCGTCTGTATAGGGTCTCGCGCTGCTTCACGACCGCGGTCTTGATCGGCGCTGCGGCGTTCGCCTTCGCGCTGAACGGTTCGCTTGCGGCCCCCGACCTCACCGCTCAAACCGCGTCTCAACGCCTGGCGCTCAACCACGAGGACGACCCTGAGGCCGCGCAGGAACAGTCTCCGGTGAGGGATGCGCTGATCGGCCCGAGAACCGCGGAGTTCGCGCCGCTTGCCGCGGAAGAGCACGGGGAGAGCGTCTATCGGTACGCGGTGCAGGACGAGCGCGT
>PUOW01000254.1 GCA_003552185.1 Spirochaetaceae bacterium | reverse complement strand
GTAGTCCTCGAGCTTCCCGACCGACTCGTACCGTCCCCGGTTGAACCCCAAGGTGTTCTCCTCGACGGCTGGCCCTTCGGTCTCGAGGAAGTGACGGAGCTTCGCGGCTTTCCCCTGCCGGGCGTCGCTCATCGCCGCTCACCTCCCTCGAGGACGACCACGTGGACCTCCTTCGGGCCGTGGGCACCCCGCACGAGCGCGCCCATGTCGGCCGTCGCGCTCGGTCCCGTCGCGAGGATCGAGCTCCCGCCCGCCCGCAGTTCGGGCCCGAGGCGCTCTACCGCCGCCCGCATGTCCGGAAGGACGTCTCCGGCCCGTACGACCGGGACGTGCAGGTCGACGAAGAGGCTGAGTTGCTCCGCCCCCCCGGGCGTCGACGGGAGGGCGACGCTCCCGTAGTCGGCCACGCCGAGGGTCGCCGGGGTGACGGACGTCCTCGCGGCCTCCAGAGTCGCCGGCGTCGGCGCGTCGTCGATCCACCCGGGCAGCGAGACGCCCTCGAACCCGAGTTGCGTCCCGACCGTCGGCTCCCGACAGATCCCCTCCAGGGTGTCCTCGAACGTCCCGGCTCCGGTCCGGGTCACCGGAACGTCGAGCTCCGCGAGGGACGCCTCGAATCGCGCGAGCGGCGTGGTCGCTCCTTGCTGGCTGCTCATGTCGGATTCTACGTGGCCGCACATTTGACTGTTCCCCTCGGTGTGGACCGTCGGTCCGCCCGCGCGGTGCTCTACGTGCGCGTCGGGACGGCGCGTTCGGAGGTCGACGACACGTGGGGCCGCTCCCACGGCGACTCGTGGGATCCGTGTGCCGTCACACCCCTCTCGATGGCGGCTACACACGAGTGTACTGGCCAGTACACTCGTGTGAACCACCAGTTCAGTCGAGTGTACATCCGGTGCACACGACTGAATCGGCCGTACACCGGCCGTTTCGTCCCGCCGTTCGACCGGCGGCGGCGTCTGGGGCGCCGACACGCCCGGAGACGGAGGCTCGCCGGGGCTCGACGGCGAATAGCGTCCCGCTGACGGCCGTTTCGTCCCGTCGTCGCCGGCCGACGGGGAGCGTCGGGCCGGCTCGGGCACTGCACTATCCCATAATTATAAGTAGTGTATAGATCGCCTTGTATCCATGCCAGATCTGGCACACGATGGCATGAGTGTGGAGGGATCGTCACCGACGCCGGAACCGGATCTCGGGGGTGGTGAGGGTGGTTAGCGCGGTCGAGTTGCTGTTGGCTGCGGCGCCGCTTATCATCACCGCAGTCCTGCTCGTCGGGTTGTTGTGGCCGGCGACGCGGGCGATGCCGATCGCGTGGATCGCCGCGCTCGCCGTCGGCTTTTTCGTCTGGGGGAACGATCCGACCTGGCTCGCCGGCGCGTCGATCGTCGGCGTGATAACGGCCCTGGAGATCCTGTTTATCGTCTTCGGGGCGCTCGTCTTGCTCTACACGCTGATGCAGGCGGGCGCGTTCGACCGGATCAACCAGGGGTTCGCGGCCGTCTCCGACGACCGGCGGGTTCAGATCGTCCTGCTCGCCTTCTTCCTCGCGACGTTCATCGAGGGGGCGGCGGGGTTCGGGACGCCCGCGGCGGTCGTCGCGCCGCTGTTGCTCGCGCTGGGCTTTCCCGCCCTGGCGGCCGTGATCGCCGCGCTGATCGGCCACATCATCGCCGTCACCTACGGCGCGGTCGGGACGCCGATCATCGTCGGCATCGAGTCGCCGCTTGACGTCTACGAGGCTGACATCGCCGAAGGCGGGTTCACCGTCGTCGAGTACTCTCAGGAGGTCGCGGCGTGGGCGGCGACCTACCACGCGCTCGTCGGCTTCCTGATGCCGCTTTTCGCCGTCAGCATGGTGGTGTACTTCTTCGGCGAGGAGCGGACCCTCGAACCCGCCCTCAAGGTGTGGCCGCTGTGTCTGTTCGCGGGGGTCGTCTTCGCCGTCCCCTACTGGGCCGCCGCGTGGTTCATCACCGCCGAGTTCCCGTCGCTGATCGGCTCGATGGTCGGCGGCGCGATCACGGTCGCGGTGCTCCAGGCCGGCTATCTGCTCCCCGACGACGAGTGGGACTTCCCCCCGCGCGAGGAGTGGCCTAGCTACTGGGTCGGCACGATCGAACCCGGCGGAGACGAGGTCGACACCGCGATCGACGACACCGAGTCGATGTCGCTGTTGAAGGCGTGGTCGCCGTACATCCTGCTGGTCCTCTTGCTCGTCGTGACCCGGATTCAAGAGGACATCTCCGGGTTCATCACCGACCCCGAACTCGGCGTCACGCTCGACACCGCGATCGGCGAGTTCGGCATCGGCGTCCTCCTGCAGTGGAACGACATCCTGGGAACGGGGCTGGAAAACGACATCTCGTGGGTGAACGTCCCCGGCTTCTGGCTGCTCATCAGTGCGGTGATCGCGATCCCGCTGTTCGGCATGGGCGGCCGGCAGGTCAGAGACGCCTGGGCCGAAGCCGGACAGAAGCTGATCTCGCCGCTGATCGCGCTCGTGTTCGTCATCGCGATGGTCCAGGTGATGATCAACTCCGGGCTGCCGGCGGCCGATCCCGACAGTTACGTCGGCACCGCGGTCTTCGAGAACAGCATGATCGAGGTGCTCGCGATCGCGACCGCCAACGCGACTGGCGCGATCTTCCCGGGGATCGCCGCGCTGATCGGCGCGCTCGGAGCGGCGATGACCGGCTCGAACACCGTCAGCAACATCACGTTCGCCGGCTTCCAGTTCACGGCCGCCCAGGAGCTCGGACTGCCGACCCAGATCGTCGTCGGCACACAGGCGGTGGGGGGCGCCATCGGGAACCTGGTGGCGATCCACAACGTCGTCGCCGCGCTGGCGACCGTCGGCCTGGTCGGCCAGGAGGGGCGGGTGATGCGGCTCAACCTCATCCCGCTTTTCTACTACGCCGTGTTCGTCGGCTTCTGGGCGTTGCTGTTCTCCTACGTCCTCTTCCCCGGGGTCTTCTGACCGGCCGGGGGTTCGCTCTCACGTGACCGTTCCGTTTTTTCGACCCCGACGACCGCTCAGCCGAGCGTCGGCCTGAACCGGTGGCCGCCGAGGAACGTCCAGATGTGACCGCGCTCGTTGGGCGGGTC
>PUOW01000059.1 GCA_003552185.1 Spirochaetaceae bacterium | reverse complement strand
ATAATAAAGTCGTTCATTGTCTGCAATGATAATAGCCGGCGTGTAACGAACACGCCTGGGGGCTTCCGGCGACCTCCAATCTTTGCCTGGGCTAACGACGGTGTGAGGGCTAGGGAAATCGAACATGCCGCAATTAGCGGACCATATGCACAAGCTATTCGGTGCCGCATGCGGAGCAAGTTCGTAACCGGCAGGCCGATTGAGCGAATTTCACCGTTCGGGGATTTGGTGAATCGCCTGCTCGTCTCAGAATGGCCGGGCAGCGGCTCTGGGTCGCCCAGGGCGTTCGGGAAGACCAAAATCACACTGAGACTAGAAACCTCCGGTATATCACAAAGAAACGCGGTCAAGCTAAGCGTCACAAGACGATTTATTCGAGATATTGGCGACGACAAGGCGATTTGGCGCGAAAGCGCTGGGGTTCAAGGGAATTTTGGATGTCCCGCGCGGCGCCGCCGACCCGCTGGGCATCGTCCATTCAGGGAGGCCCAGCGATGAAGCTATCAGAGCGCCTCGACTGGCTCGAGGAAGTGCTGCGCATCATGCGCGGGGATACCGTCGCGGTGACTGTCGCTGTGGCCATGCAACGCCGTGAGAATCACAAGACCGGCAAGCTGAATCCTAGCTACGCGACAATTGCGAGAGATTGCGGTTTCGATCACCGTGACACCGCCCGTCGAGCCATCAAGAGGCTGCGCGAAGGGGGGCTGCTTGACTACCGCGAAACGTATGGTGGCGCCCGGCAAAACACCAACGAATACACTTTTACCCGGCCCTGTAGCGCACCTGGTGTAGAACAGCACCGGGTGCCAGAACCCCCTGTTTACCCGGCGCCGAGGAGCACCACAATCCCGGCAGGGAACCCAGACGACGCCGGCGCGCCGCTTGAAGCGGCACCCGGCGTCTCGAAAAAATATTTCCAGTCGCAGCCAAAAGAGAAACCAACCAAAGAACAAAAGGCCGTTGCCAGAAGGCACACAGCGGCAATCCTTCACATGCTGGAAGCGGAAAAAGACAAGGCGGGTGCGCGATGACCAAGAAGCTAGATATGAAGTATCCGCGCTCGCACCTAGACCCCGATCCGAAGCACATGAAGCGCATCGGAAACATCGGCACAGAAACGCGAACGCCCCCGCATTCGGTGGAAGCGGAACAGGCGGTTCTCGGTGGTCTGTTGCTGGACAACGCCGCATGGCAGCGCCTCGATGGCCTGTTGGCTGCCGGCGACTTCTACCGGCACGACCACAAGCTGATCTTTGAGGCGATCACCAATCTGGCGGAACGCGGCGAAGCATTCGACATCGTTACCGTGGCTGAACGCCTGAACGACGCCGGCAGCAGCGTTGAGGCTGGCGGCATGGCATACCTCGGTGAACTCGTGGGGCTCACGCCCAGCGCGGCGAACATCGAGGCACACGCACGTATCGTCGGGGACCGTGCCCTACGGCGCCGACTGTTGGCACTGACGGTCGAGGTGCTGGACACCGCGCACGATCCCGGCGGCAAGACCACAGGCGAGGTGTTGGCCGAGGCTGAGGCGCGTCTGTTGACGCTGCAGGGCGCAATGGGACAACAGGGCGTGGTAGTCATGCGGGACGTGCTTGCCGAGACCGTGGCGGCGATCGAGCAACGCTACGAGAGCAAGTCCCCCATTATCGGGCTTCCTACCGGGTTTCAGGATCTCGATGAACTCACCGCCGGGATGATAGCACCCGATCTCATCATCTTGGCCGCACGTCCGAGTATGGGCAAAACCGCGCTCGCTTCCTGTATCGCCGAACATGTCGCCGTCAAGGGACCGCCGGTGCTGTTCGCCTCGATGGAAATGAGCACGCAGCCACTCGGCCTCCGAATGCTCTCATCGATGGGCCGTATCGACCAGCAGAAGCTGCGTACCGGACGTCTGGACGAGTCCGATTGGCCACGACTCACGAATGCAGTTTCGATGCTCCACCAAGCGCCACTGACCTTTGACACCCGGGCGCGCAGTGTCGCTGAGGTGCGGGCAAGTGCGCGGCGGATTCCGGGCCTGGGCTTGCTGGTGATCGACTACCTTGGTCTCATGTCCGGGGACGGCGAAAACCAAACCCAGCGCATCGGCGCAATTACCGCCGGTGTAAAGAACATCGCGCGCGACCTAAACATCCCGGTGATTCTGTTGGCACAGCTAAACCGGGAGCTCGAAAAGCGCCCGAACAAGCGTCCAATACTTTCGGATCTCAGGGACTCAGGCGAGATCGAGCAGCACGCCGACCTTGTGTGGTTCATCTACCGCGACGAGGTTTACAACAAGGATTCCGCAGCAAAGGGCGTTGCGGAATTAATCGTCGCCAAGCAAAGAAACGGACGCACCGACACCGTGCGCCTGACCTTCCAAGGCCAGTATTTGCGGTTTGAGAACTATCACCCTGACGTCTACGGCGTCCAGCTTTGATAAAAAGGAGCTAGGCGGATACGTCTCCCAGCGAATGGCGCCAAACCCGGCTCCGCGATTTCCATTACGCTGGAAAGATGCCGAAGGAGCCTCACCGTGTCGTTCATGGATACGCAGAAACCTTTTCAGTATGGAGCGACGCGCCCAGTTGCGACGCCGGCATAACGCCGAATTCTGGCCAGATTTCGAATACGTGACCGCGGGCCCTCTCGTTCCCGCCCGCGTCACGTTGGAAGGCTTTCCGTCTACGGCGTCGTGTACACCCCGCGCTGAGGCGACTGCAGTCGGCCCCGGCTCTTCAGGTATGCGAGCGTCTGCGACAGGTTCCGTGTGTCGACACCGGCCTCCTCGGCCTTTACCCGGATCTCACGGATCGCCATTTCGGGCTGGGTGGCCACGATCGCGCAGAGTTGCTCGCTGATCGTCGGACCGCCACTCGCGCGCCCGGCTCCCGCCGGCCCGCGACGCCGCACCGTTCCACCCAGTTTGCGGATTTCCCGGTCCAGAGCCGCCAATTCCTTGCGGTGCTGCCTGACCAGTTCCTTACGCTCCGCTTTGAGTTCTTCGCGCTTCCTGGCGAATTCCTTCTCCTCGCGTTCCGCCTCCTCTTTCTCGCGCTTGCGCGCCAGGGCGTACAACTCCTCTGCGCTCAGTTCCTTGATGTCCTTTTTGCTCT
>PUOW01000296.1 GCA_003552185.1 Spirochaetaceae bacterium | reverse complement strand
CGATTTCCCTAGCCCTCACACCGTCGTTAGCCCAGGCAAAGATTGGAGGTCGCCGGAAGCCCCCAGGCGTGTTCGTTACACGCCGGCTATTATCATTGCAGACAATGAACGACTTTATTATAAATCCATCTTTTTTCATTACGATATCCTCTGAAACTCTCTGCGGCATAGATCTGGTTCCGTGCTTTAGAGATAAATAGGAAGACGCCGAAGGGTTCCTTATTCTCGAAAGAGTACCGGTCGAATATTGAATGGTACCGCTTCCAAGCGCTTTTAGTTTTCTAGCCTTGCTTCCCTTTAATCCATTCCAACGCAGCATCGCGCGGGACAACACGGCGCTGGCCAATTCTTTTAGAAATTAGCTTGCCGTCTCGTATTTCTCTGTAGATAGTGGTGCGGCTAATACCACCGGCTTTGGCCCCGAGCTCCGAAATCGAATATGCGATCCGGTCAGAGTCGTCGTCAGGATTACGTGTCATTGCGATTGCCCCAATGAAGTTGCTGGTTCATGGACATGGTCCAGCCACAAAAATGACAATGCAACAATTTGAAAAAAATGATAAAAAACAAGAAAATTCAGATGTTTACGGGAATTGGACGCCTACAATTATATTTCCTGTAATTCTTGTCCGTGGGCGATTTTCGCGTGAGGGTGATGGCGGGCGCGCTAAAGAGCACGCTGCACTGATCACACGACGCTACATGCTGTGCAAGGGGTTCAGTACGGGGAGGGGCCCTGTGCTACGTGCGACGGGATCCGCGTAACGCCAGGGCTTGACACAGCTTCGTAGGGTTCCCGACTTCTCTGCAGGTGCGTACGTGAATCGAGACCGCGGCGATGCGATGGTTCTGCAAAGACTTGCAGCCATCCTGCCGGCCGGTTCGGCGGGAAAATCAGTTTATGAGGAAGGGGTCTTCAGTGCTGTCCTGTGGTATCAAGCGCTGAGGAGGGTCTCGGCATGCAAGGGGAAGATTGCTACTTCGACGAAGGACTCCACCACTCTTTTCGAAGCCGATTCCTGAGCGTCGATTGTTCCCAAGCGTTAAATTTTCCTTGCTTGTGCAGTTGACGGGCGACTTCGCGCACGGAAGGGGTTTCGCCCATACGGCGCGATAGATCCATTGCGGCATCTATGGCGGCCTGCTGGAGTTCGTCAGGCCGATTTATCAGTGCTTTCGGGTTGGTCCGTCGCCCCTTTTTAGACGGAGAAGTCTCAAACGGTTTCTGCTCGGTCTCGCCTGCAATGAGCCACCAATGCGGAGGGGATAAGCCCACTCGCTTCCGCCATTGGGCGTAATCGTGACGTCGGATATACTGGTAGACATGGGTTCCCGCGCTTTGTTTTTCTTCCACGGGAATCGCACCTTGATCTATGGCAGCGCGTAGCGCAGCCAGAAATTTGTTGGTTTCATTGTACTTGCCTTCATACTCCATTTGGCAGACAGCGATATCAACCGCGTCCAGGCGGTCGGGATAATAACGTCGCTTCACGTGTAGCCTCCTTCTAAAGATCTCGGATCATGGTAGGTGCGTTGCCGGGATCGATTGCGAGGAATGGAAGAATAGGAATCAAACGGCTCCCGATCCTCGGCAGTATGGATAGGACTGCTCCGATAGATGTTTCTGCCCGGTAGGTCACGACCGCTCTTGGCAGGGAGCGGCAGGACGACAAACGGGTCACGCAGCAGGAGTTGGATAAGCGCTTACACCCCTACCTTGTTGAGCATGACTCTTCGCGACGCCTGGGTGAACTTGCCGTAGTGCTTTTCGATCATGCGAACCGACGTGCCGCAGTTCTCGGCTAATACCTGCATGTTCACGCCGGCCGCAAGCGCGCGGCTGACATAAGTGTGTCGCAGGCTGTAAAAATTCGTCTCGAGCGGGATCTGCGCCCCTTGCTCGTTCGCGGCCTTCACCGTGGCACGCATCCTGCGGATCTGCAGCGACTTGGCCCAGGGTTCGCCGCTGGCCTGCACATGCAGGTAGGCGCCGGGCAGCTTGTCCTTGGCCAGCTTCTTGAAGTGCCGCAGCGCGGCGTCAGACAGGAAAGCCTCACGCGTGCCCGTCTTGCCTTTCAGCCGCAGCGTTGCCTCCTTCAGATCCAGATCCTGTACGCACGCGTTGATCAGTTCGCCGTACCGGCCGCCGGTCAGCAGCGCGGACTCGATCAGCGGCTGGAAGTCGGTTGCAGCGGCCTTCATCAGCGCTTTTGACTGAGCGGGGGACAGGAAGACCTTGCGCGCGTCGCCCACGTCCCTGAAGGCCCGCACGCGCCGCCAGGCACGGTCCGATCCGATCAGGTCACGACGCCAGGCGAGGTTCAGCGCGGCCTTGGCGTAGGACAGAACCCGGTTGGCACTGTCGCGGCTGCGGCGCACTGCATCGGCGTCGTCGGACTCCTTCACCATGCCCTCCAGCCAGTCGCCCATGGCCTTCATGGTCAGCTTGTCCAGCCGGGTACCGCCGAGCACCGGCACCAGATGCTTGTACAACCGCTGCTCGGCATCCTTGGCGGTGCGCTCGGTCGTGTGGATCCGGCGGTCGCGAACATAGGCGTCTACGGCATCCTTGACGGTGTAAGGCCCGGCCGGCTTCGCCCCGCGGGTGCCGAACCATTCCTGTGCGAGTCGCAGCGCGTGGTCGAACTGGTGCTTGGCTTCGATGCCGTTCAGTGCGCCCAGGCTGTTGTACTCCTTGGTCCGCTCCGGTGTGGTCCAGCGTGCGATCCAGGTGCCGCCGGTCGCGCTGCGCCGGAAGCCGATGTAGCCCGACGACTGCACCTTGTGCCAATAAGGCTCGCGCCGCGGTCGCAGCCGGGCACGTGCTGTCGGGGTGTCGATACGTGCGTCTTTGGTCACGGCGGAAACCGTCGTACGGAACACGTACGGAACATTACCCTGAATCACCGGGAAACGCCACGGAACAAACTGACACTAAACGTATGAAAAAATTAGGGCGGACGTGTTGCTATGTGTATCTGGATGTGCCGGTTTTTGCACTTTCACGGCGGCGACCGGGGTTCGAATCCCCGTGGGGACGCCATCTTTTCAACGGCTTACGAATATGGTCACGGATTCTGTGAAGAATCTGTGCAATTCCGTGTGTCTGT
>PUOW01000147.1 GCA_003552185.1 Spirochaetaceae bacterium | reverse complement strand
GCCTTGAAGCCGCGGGCCAGGTTGGACAGGATCCCTGTTAAATCAAGGATTTCCTGCCGGTAGGAATACTCGGTCCCTTCAAAACGGCCCATTTCGAGCAGCTCGTCAATAAAGGAGGCCAGCTTTTGCTCCTCCCGGTAGGCCGTGGACAGGAATTCGCGCTGGGTGTCGTTCAGGGTTCCGGCGTCTTCTGCCAGGAGCAGGTCCAGGTAACCCTGCATGTTCGAAAGCGGGGTTTTTAACTCGTGGCTGAGCGAGCTGAAAAAGCGGGCTTTTTTCTCTTCCAGGTCAGCCCTGGAGCTGACATCGCGGAAAATTTCGATGCCCCCGATGACCTCGCCGGAGGGGCCCTGCAGGGGGGTAATGCTTACTTCCACCACCAGGCGCCGGCCGTCCTTGTGCAGGGCCTTGAGGGTCAGGGGCGACTGCATGGGCTCACCAGAGAGCATGGACCGGTGGAGGGGACAAAGCTCTTTGCCGCACAGCTCGCTGCCCGCCAGGTCGGTATGGTTGAGGACGTCGTCGGCGCAGCGTTTGCCGAGCACCTCGTCCTGGCTGTAGCCGGTAATTTTTTCGGCGGCCCGGTTCCAGAAGACAATGCTGCGCTCGGTGTCGGTGATGTAGATCCCGTCGCTGACCTGGTCTAATACCTGGACCAGGAGGGAGGCTTCAGCCGGGATTTCGGCCCGGCTTTTTTGCGGGGCCGGCTGTTTTTCAGGTTCACGGTTATTGTTCGTCATGATCAGCCCTCTTTTCTGCGCTTGATAGGATGTTGGCCAAAACCGGTTCGTACCACTGAAAGTAGAAGCGGTGCTCTTCCGGCAGGCCGGGAATATAGGTTAAAAAGCGCTGGATAGCAGCGCTCCCGGTCAAACCCGGCGGGAGCAGGGCCGGCAGCTGGTCGGCGAAGTCGCCGGCAAAATAGATCCGTTCGGCCTCACCGGGTGGTTTGTGTTTTACGGCGGCGGGGAAGCGCCCGGGCAGGCCGCGGGCAGCCAGGCGCTCGCGGGCCTCTTCATCAACAGGTGGCTTGTAATAGGCAAGGACTTCGGTGTGCTCGTTTTCTTCCACCCGGAGCACCTCCATCCAGTAGAGGTAGGGCACGCCTGATGAAGCCCCATCCACCAGGTGGTGGCCGCCTGTTTCGATAAATGGCCAGGGCCCGGTTAAATCTTCCTTTTCGACCACGACCAGGTCTGGGTACCAGTCCAGAGCGGGGACTTCCTCGCGGATAAAGACCATGCCGGCCCCGTCTAAGTCCCAGGGAAGGCCGTAAATCCTGCTGTAAAGCTCTTTCAGCCAGAAGGCGGCCTGGTCCAGGTCGTGGTAGTAGCGGGCCAGCCAGCCGTCGTAGCGGACATCAAAGAGGTCCTGCAGGATCCGGGCCGCTTCCGGGTCAAGGTAGGTGGGGTAGCCGAAAATATTGTGTTCACCGACCAGGATGTTTCCTTCTTCTGCAGCAAAGCGGGCCGCCGTTTCGGCTTCATCCCGGTCAAAACCGCCAAAGATCAGCTCGATATCCTGGTGCTCGTAAGGCAGTTTCTCTTCGTAGACTTCCAGGCCTTCTTCGTAGTCGTAAATGCCGTAGCTGTCGGCCAGGTAAAGTAAATTGACCCCGGTTAAGTGAGCTAAAGTGAGCTCTTCTTTAACCCCGGTTTCAGGATGGTAGCCCAGGTAATCCCGGTCGGCGCGGTAAAAATCCCCCTCTGGGCCGGTGAAGCGGTGGTGGTGGGCTATCCAGAAGATGGCCCGGTGCTCGCGGTAATCCATTTCTGGTACGGTTTTATCGACCACGAGCATGCCGATTTCCCGGGCCGGCTGAAGGTGCCAGGCCAGGATGTAGCCGCCAATGATGAGGATGATGATTGCTAAAACGTGCCTGCGCCGCATGGTGCCTCCTTTTCATTTACCGGGGTGTTTTTACTCCAGTTCGCCGAAATAATCGGCGATTATTTCATAGCTATCTTTAAGGCGGAACCGGTAGCGCGGCTCTTCCCAGCCGGACCAGCGGTAGGGGTCAGGTGCGATAAATTCTTCTCCCCGGCGGGGTTCGAAGTCGATCACTTCCGGGAGGTTTTCAGCATCAAGCGCCGCCCCGTTATCTTTGCTGTAGGTGGCCGCGTAGAAGCTGAAGCCATCTGTTTGCGCTGTAGACAGCTCGTCCCGGGCCGGGTGCTCGTTGTAGTCGCCGGAATCATGCAGCAGCCGGTGCTCGGAGGGATCAGATACGTTAAGGAGCATCCAGGGCAGGCGGATTACTATCCGGCCGCTTTCTTTTTCTGTGTACCAGTGGGCCAGCGAATTGTAGCCAGGCTCATCTGCATCAAAGGGTCCGTATTCGAGCTTGCTTTCATCTGAGTACTGCGCTTCAAAAACCCTGCTGTCGGGGGTAACCCGCTCCCGGTTAACCAGGGTTTCAATCCGGGTAAATTCAGCTTCCGGGTACTGGCCGGGGTAGAAGTTGAACTCGCCCCGGTTGTAGGTGGGGACGCCTAAAAAGTCCGCCTGTTCCGGGGAGGCGAGATGGAGCATGAATTCAACCCCGCCTGGCAGCTCCGGCAGGCCGGAGAGGGGCAGGGAAAGGGCGCCTGCATCATTGATGCCGGTGTCAATGCCGACGGTAAGGCCGAGTTCATTCCAGGGCAGGCTGCTGCCGGCCTGCTCTTGTCCTGGATCGATAGTGAGGGCCAGGTAGAGGAAGGCTTCGTCCGCTCCTGTTTCGAGCGACTTGATCTTGCCGAAGGAGGCGGATTGGTCTTCCGGGGCCCTGAAGGTTTCTTCTGTATCGCTATCATGCCAGGTGGTGTAAAGCTCTTCAGGGCCGCGCTCTTCCGGTTCCACGGCCAGGAGGCCGTAATTTTGTTCGGGGCACATGGCGTTCTGCCAGAGCACCTGCCGCTCCCAGGGGACCATGAACGGTTCGGTGTTCCAGGTTTTCTTGGCCCATTCGTCGGCCCACTCGAAGATAATGCCCCCGGCATACCCTTCGTCTATGATGGAGCGCATCATCCGCACCGTCATTTCGCCCTGGTCGGTTTCATCCAGCCCGCCGTGGTGCAGGCCGTCCGGGCTTAAGTGGGCCGTGTTCAGGGAGGTGGAAATGCCGAACTCGG
>PUOW01000105.1 GCA_003552185.1 Spirochaetaceae bacterium | reverse complement strand
GTTGTGCTGCAGCATCGCACATGGTGTACAACCGAGCCCGAGTCGCGCCGGGCCGTAGAGTAATCTCATCTTGTGCAATCTCATCGGGATTTGTGTTCTGCGATATACTGCTCTATACTGTGAGTATCTTCGGTAGGCGCCGCCGTCTGCCGAGAATATAGGGAACAGCATGCGGGAGGAACGGTTGCATGAGCGTCGGCAAGAAAGGTGAGGTGATAACGTTCAAGGTAGATGAGTCGCTTGCGCGCGAGTTGGAAGGGATCCCGAATCGCTCGCAGTTCATTCGCTCCGCGATCTTGAACGCCCTCGAAAACACCTGCCCTTTGTGCCGCGGCGTCGGCATCCTCACTCCAAACCAACGCGAGCATTGGAACGCATTCGCCGAACACCATTCAATCGAGGAATGCGACGTCTGCCACGAGTTTCACATCACCTGCGACGCTATGGGCGATCAACACGAGCTTCATTAGCGCGCAACACGGGTAGAACAACGGAGAGTGTCAATGTCAGGGGATGCCGAGAAACTGCGCAACATAATCAGCCTAGACTCCGAGCTCAATAAGCTGCAGGACCTCGATGTCTTGCTCGAGCGCATTCTGCACGAGGCGCGGCGGGTACTCAACGCCGACGCCGGCTCAATCTACATCAGCGACGGCGAAAACCTCACGATCAACTACGCGCAAAACGATACGCTGCAGGCGCAACTGCCCGAAGGCGAGAAGCTCATCTACAGCGTGTTCACGATCCCGATCAACAAAAAGACGATCTCCGGCTACGCCGCCGCAACCGGCAAGCCGGTCAATATTCCCGATGTGTACCGCATACCCAAAAGCGCACCGTACGGGTTTAATCCGCATTACGACCACGTTTCGGGCTACAAAAGCACCTCGATGCTCGCGATCCCGCTTTCAACCAACCACGGCGATATCCTCGGGGTTATCCAGGTTATCAACAAACAGGACGATAATGGAAACGTAATCGCGTTCGACTCCGAGGACGAAATCGTGGTAACCCACTTCGCCGCCAATGCAACCGTCGCTCTACAGCGCGCTCAGATGACCCGCGCGATACTGCTTCGCATGATCATGATGGCGGAACTGCGCGATCCCAAGGAAACCGGGCCGCACGTTAACCGCGTCGCCGGGTACGCGGTGGAGATCTACGAACGCTGGGCGAAGAACCGCGGCGTGCCGCACGAGGAAATAGAGCGCACCAAGGACAACCTGCGCATGGCGGCGATGCTGCACGACGTCGGCAAGGTCGCGATCTCGGACATGATTCTCAAGAAACCGGGGCGTTTCAGCGAAGACGAGTACGAGATCATGAAGTCGCACACGCTGCAGGGCGCACGCCTTTTCGTCAATAAGCAATCGGAGTTCGACGAGCTCGCCCAGCTGGTGGCGCTCAATCACCACGAAAACTGGGACGGCACCGGCTATCCCGGACATATCGACCTCGAGACCGGCGAGCCGCTCGAGACCGACGCCGACGGCAACCCAATCGGCAAGCAAGGAGAGGAGATCCCGCTGTTTGGCCGTATCGTCGCGATCGCCGACGTCTACGACGCGTTGATGTCGAAGCGCGTCTACAAAGCGGCATGGACCGAGGAAGACACCCTCGCCGAGATGCGCCGCATGGCCGGGAGCAAGTTCGACCCTGAGTTGGTCGATGTCTTTTTCAAGGTATTGCCGAACATCAAGACGATCGCCAACAAATACAAAGACCCCGACGAGATCTACCAAGGGAGCGACAAGACGGCATGAAGTCACACGGCGCAACGCGCACATTCGGTCTTCTCACCAGCGGCGGAGACTGTCCGGGGCTCGACACGCTGATCCGCGGCGTCGCCGACGCCGCCACCAGCCGCTACAACATGAACATCATAGGATTCGCGGGCGGCTACCGCGGCCTGATAGAAGGCGACGCTCACACGCTCAAGTCCGAGAGCTTCAGCGGCATGCTGATCCCGGGGGGGTCAAGGCGCCACTCCAACGTAAGCCGCGCGGCCGAGCCGAGAAGCGCCGCGTCGCACGACGCAGCGGTGGGCGCCGCCGAGACGCAGGCCGCGATCGATTCCTATCGCCGCTTCCAGCTCGACTGCATCGTGGTGATCGGGGGCTACGACGCGCTAAAGACCGCGTATCACCTCAGTCGCCACGGCGTGAACGTGATCGCGGTCCCGAAAACAATCAACAACAACATCTGGTGTACCGACATCAGCTACGGCTTCCACAGCGCGGTCGAGATCGCGTGCGAGGCAATCGCTAGACTGCACTCCACCGCGCGCAGCCACAACCGCATCATGGTGACCGAGGTGATGGGGCATACCACCGGCTGGCTCGCGCTCTACGCAGGTCTCGCGGCGGACGCCGACGTGATCTTGATGCCCGAGACGCCGTACCGCATCGAGCATATCCATGAGCATCTCAAGCGACGCGCCGAGCGCGGCAAATTCCACTCTATCATGGTGATTGCCGAAGGAGCCTTGTCTGAGGAGCAAAGCCGAGCGCGCTACAGCCCGGGGCGCAGCAAGCACCACGAATCGAATGTCGGCTACCACATCGCCGAGCAGCTCGAGTCCGAGACCGGGATCGAGGCGCGCGTTACGGTGCTCGGGCACCAACAGCGCGGCGGCGCGCCGTCGGCCTACGACCGCATACTCGCCACGCGCTTAGGCGCGGGTGTTGCCGATATGCTGCACGAAGGCGCGTTCGGGCGGATGGCGGCGCTCAAGGGCAACGACACCGCTCGCTGCCGACTCGCCGAGGTCGCCGGGATGCTTCGAAAAGTTCCCCCGCAACACGATCTCTTGACCGCAGCGCACGCGGTCGGCACCTGCTTCGGCACCCCACCGGCCTAAGGTTGGGCGGCGCGCGGCGCGCGTTTGCTCAGGTGCGGCGCTTCGGGCGCCGCATGACGGGCGCCGGAGCGGGCAACCCAGGCGGTGCGCATGAAGCCGGCCGGCGATCCGGCGGCGGGGCGTCGTCCGCCGCGTGCCTCCTTGAGCCGGCGCCGGGTCCGGCGCGGCCGGTTAGGCGTCTTTGTAGGCCTCCACCAAACCCTCCATCGCGTTCTTGCCGTCGCCGAACAGCATCAGGGTGTTCTCGGCCGCAAACAGCGGGTTTGCGATCCCGG
>PUOW01000158.1 GCA_003552185.1 Spirochaetaceae bacterium | reverse complement strand
TGCCGGTGCGGGCGGGCTCGGCAGGCGTGGGCGCCCCCCGGTGGGCGCAGCGCGGGGCGGGCGGGCTCGGCAGGCGCCGGCGAACCCCCGGTGGGCGCAGCGCTGAGCGGGCGCCGGCAGAACGAACAAGGGGCGCGAGTTGCGAGGCTTACACGAGCTCGTCGATACTCTGCTTCAGCTGTTCCTTCGGCACCGCCCCAACCTGCTGTTTCACCACCTCGCCGCCTTTGAAAAACAGCATCGTCGGGATACTCACGATGTTATACTGCGCGGCGAGATCGGCGTTTTCGTCGACATTGAGCTTACCGATCTTGAGCTTTCCGTTGTACTCCTCGGCAAGCTCCTCGAGTACCGGCGCAATCATCTTACACGGCATGCACCACTCGGCCCAGAAATCGACAAGAACCGGAATATCTGAGTTGATCACCTCTGATTCGAAGTTGTCGGGGCTTAGGGTCACTTCCATCGCGTTCTCCTATGTGAAGGTTCGTGTTCTTTACCTGCGGCGGCCCTTAGTGTAGCAGCAATGCCGCGCCCTCGCCAACAGCCTGCGGGGCAGTAAGTGTGGGGCAGTAACTCCGGCACCGCTCACGGCATCACCCACCCGCGACAAGCTCGCGCGCAGCCTCCCCAACCGCGCCGGCCGGAGAGCTCGGCGCGCCGCCGGAGCCTGCCGCGGCCGAGGAGCCGGGCTCCGCATGGGAGTGAAGCGATTGCCGGCGTGTGCGGTGGTTGCCCGCGGCTTGTAGGGCGTCGGTCAGGGTACGGACGAACTGCGAGCCCACCACCACAGCGTCGAGATGCGGCGCAAGCGCCTCGACCTGTTCGCGCCGCCGAACACCGAAGCCGCCGAACACACGGAGCCCGGTCGAACGAACGCGGTCGAGAAACGCGAGACTCTCATCGTCGAGAACGGTTTCCGAGCCGGTGATTCCGGCGCGGAGCGCAACGTATACCGACTTCTCGGCGTGCTCGAGAACGCGTTGCAGGCGCTCCTCGCCGATACCGGCCACAAGCACCGGCACGATCTCGAGCCCGGCCGCATGCCCGGCGGCGTACAGGCCTTCGTCGTAATCAAACGGCAGGTCGGGTACAATCAATCCGCGCACCCCGGCATCGGCCGCAGACCGGCAGAAGCGCTCCACGCCACGACTCACCACCAGGCTCGCGTAGGTCATGAGGTAGACCGGCACCGTGGTTTCGGAGGCAATCTCGGACAGCAACGCGAAACCGTCGTCGACTCGAAACCCGGCCTCGATCGCAACCGAGCTTGCCTGTTGAATCGCCGGACCGTCCGCGCTCGGATCCGAAAACGGGAACTGCACCTCGAGGTACGACACACCGGCCTCCACCAGCGCGCGCGCCACCGCGCGTGAAGTCTCGCGGTCAGGATAGTGCGAGATCATGTGCGCCATGATCGAGTGTTTCGTTGTGTTTGCCGTTGCACTCACAGTGAAGCCTCCTCTTCGTGCAGAAAGGTTTTCCACGCCTCCGGGGCGAGTTCGCGTGCGGTTATGAAAAGATCCTTGTCGCCGCGCCCGGACATATTCACGACGATCGCGCTTTCGGGCGCAAGCCGAGGCGCGAGCTCGAGCGCAATCGCGGCGGCATGGGCGCTTTCGAGCGCGAAGATGACGCCTTCGTTGCGCGCAAACACTCGCAACGCCTCGAGCGCCTGCGCGTCCGAGGCGCGATAAAACTCTACCCTCCCGGTCTCGCCGAGGTGCGCCAGCTGCGGCCCGATTCCCGGGTAGTCGAGCCCGGCCGAGACCGAGTGCGTGGCCGCAACCTGACCGTCTTCGCTCAGCAAAAACTTACTCTTGTACCCGTGCAGGATCCCGGTGCGCCCCAATCCCAACATTCGCGCTGCATGCGCGCCGGTCTCGGTACCGCGTCCGCCGGCCTCCACGCCTACAAGCCGCGGGTGCTCAGCCTCGAGATAGGGCTCAAAGAAGCCGATCGCGTTGGAGCCTCCGCCGACGCAGGCCACGAGCGCCTCGGGCCTGATGCCGCGCTCGGCGAGCTGCTGCTGCGTTTCGCGCCCCACCACCGCCTGAAACTCCCGCACCATGTCGGGAAAAGGCGAGGGGCCGAGCGCCGAGCCGATGAGGTAGTGCGTGTCACGAAAACCGGCGGCCCAGTCGCGCAGCGCCTCGTTTACCGCGTCTTTGAGCGTTTGCGCGCCGCTCGTCACCGACACAACCTGGGCTCCGTAGAGCTCCATCCAGAACACGTTCGGTCGCTGACGGCGGCGGTCTACCTCGCCCATATAGATCGTGCACTCGAGGCCCAGCGTTGCGCAGACCGCGGCGGTTGCAACGCCGTGCTGTCCGGCGCCGGTCTCGGCTATTACGCGCCGTTTTCCCATGCGCTTCGCAAGCAGCGCCTGACCGACCGCGTTGTTAATCTTGTGCGCGCCGGTGTTTGCGAGGCCCTCGAGCTTCACGTAGATCTGAGCGCCGCCGAGCTCGTTCGAGGTATTCTCGGCATGCAGCAACGGCGTGGGGCGGCCGATGAACCGATCTCGGACGCGCTCGAGCTCGGCTAAGAAGACCGGATCCGAAAGCGCCGCGGAAAACTCGCGCTCGAGCTCATCGAGCGGGCCGCGCAGCACCTCCGCGACATAGCGCCCCCCAAACTCGCCGAAGTAATCGTTATACCGTGCAGACATCCGCTATCTCCTTCATGTAGCGCCTGAGTTTGTCGGGATCCTTGCGGCCTTCCGAACCTTCGAGACCGCTCGAGACATCGACGAGTTCCGGACGATACTCCGATACGATTTCGGCGATTGTATCCGGCGTAAGCCCGCCCGCGAGCCAGAGCGGGGCCCGGTCGGCGGCCTGTCGCACCAGCTCAGGGCTGATGCGCTTCCCGGTGCCGCCGGCGCGCTCCGGGTCGAAGGCGTCGATCAAAACCCGCGGCGAGCGATACTCGAGCGCACGGTCGAGGTCGCGCTCGTCTCGTACGCGAACGGCTTTGTAGTACGGGTACGCGAGCGCGAAGCAGTCCTCCGGATGCTCATCACCGTGAAACTGCACCGCATCGAGCAACCCGCGCTCAAGCAACCGGGCCACCTCGCCGTCCAGGCCGTCGCCACGGGCGGCACGGTCCGCGCGGGCGGAGCGGTCCGCGCGGGCGGAGCGGTC
>PUOW01000221.1 GCA_003552185.1 Spirochaetaceae bacterium | reverse complement strand
TCGTACACCACCTCGCACCGTTCACCCCCGGTAATCCGCCGAACATCCTCGACGAAATCAACCTCGTTATAGCGGATGATCTCGTCGGCGCCGGCCCCACGCGCGAGCCGCTCTTTCTCGTCGGTAGACACCGTCCCGATCACCCGTGCGCCTTTGTGTTTCGCACGCTGCACCAGAAGCAGCCCCACTCCGCCGGCGGCGGCGTGCACCAGCACGGTGTCGCCGCGCCCCACCGCATAGGTGCTCTCGGTGAGGTAATGCGCGGTGAGCCCTTGCAGCATCGCCGCGGCGGCGCGCTCGGCGCCGAGGTCCTCCGGGACCGCAACCACGCGCGAGGCCGGAACCGCGGCGTACTCGGCGTAGGCGCCGAGACAATCGGTATACGCAACAAGATCACCCGGTGCAAACTCGCGCACCTCGCTGCCTACCGCAACCACCTCGCCCGCCGCCTCGAGACCCGGCGTAAACGGCGGCTGTACCGGGTAGAGGCCGCTGCGGTGGTAGGTATCGATGTAGTTCAATCCCACGTATCGGTGTTGTACCACAACGCCGTCCTCGGCCGGGCTGGGGTCGGGAACGTCGTCCCATTCCAGAACCTCGGCCGGGCCTGTCTGCTTCACACGGATGGCTTTCATCTTCCGCATCGCTCCTTGGTCGTTATACCTGAAAAGTACGGCCGCCGGACGCGTTTGTAAACCCGAGAACTTGACAAGATAACTCTCGAATATTGCGCGCCGGCCGGGCGCATGTTATCATAGCTCCCGTAGTCGGCTGATGATATCATCCAAACGTTACGCTCGGAACTTCAACCCGCCTTTCTCCCGCGTTTCGCCCTGCAGCACAGCGCAGCCCACTCGTTCCTATGCTGAGCACTGCCGAGTCTCACCGTCGGCAGGCTTGCGTTCCGCGGTCAAAAGCACAATAATTCCATTATGGATAATAATACCGAGGTAAACAAAAGGAGTCTATGTCTTGATCCATGAATTTGACGCGGTAATAGTCGGCGCCGGCGGGGCCGGGCTATACGCAGCACTCGAGGCGAGTAAGACCGCGAAAACCGCGGTTTTATCGAAGCTCTACCCTACGCGCAGCCACACCGGAGCGGCGCAGGGCGGAATCGGCGCGGCGCTCGGCAATGTCGACGAAGACACCCCCGAGTGGCACGCGTTCGACACCATCAAGGGAGGCGATTATCTGGTCGATCAGCAGGCGGCCAAGGTTCTCGCCGAGGAAGCGGTGCAGGCGGTCTACGACCTCGAGAACCGCGGCCTTCCGTTCAGCAGGACGCCGGCAGGCAGGATAGACCAGCGGCGGTTCGGCGGCCACACCCGCAACTTCGGTGAGGCCCCGGTGCACCGCTCCTGCTACGCCGCCGACCGCACCGGAAACATGATTCTGCAGACGCTGTACCAGCAATGCATCAAGAACAACGTCCATTTCTTCGACGAGTTTCAGGTGCTCGAGCTCCTGCTCGACGGCACGCGCGTCGTGGGAGTGGTGGTGTTCGAGCTCGCGAGCGGCGAGGTTCACGTCTTCAAGGCCAAGGCGGTGCTGTTCGCTACCGGCGGGTTCGGGCGGATGTTTCGCATCACCTCGAACGCCCACGCCAATACCGGCGACGGGCCGGCGGTGGTGATGCGCGCCGGTATCCCGCTCGAGGATATGGAGTTCTTCCAGTTTCACCCCACCGGCATCAAAGACATGGGCATCCTAATCACCGAGGGCGTTCGCGGCGAGGGCGGAATACTGCTCAACAGCGCGGGCGAGCGCTTCATGGAGCGCTACGCGCCCACGCTGCTCGACCTCGCGCCGCGCGATATGGTGAGCCGTGCGATCATGACCGAGATACAGGAAGGCCGCGGCATCCGCGGCGACCGCAAGATAGACGACTACGTGATGCTCGACGCAAGCCGGCTCGGGCGCGAGGTGGTGGAGAGCAAGATCCCGGATATCGCCGATTTCTGTAAGACCTACCTCGCGGTGGACCCGGCCGAGAAGCCGATGCCGGTGCAGCCCACCGCGCACTACGCGATGGGCGGCATTCCTACCGATATCGACGGGCGCGTTGCCACCGCCGACACCGTGTACGAGGGCTTGTACGCCGCCGGCGAGTGCGCCTGCGTCTCGGTTCACGGCGCCAACCGTCTCGGTACCAACAGCTTAGTGGACCTCGTGGTGTTCGGGCGCCGCGCCGGGCGACACATCGCGGAGTACGTCGGCGGTGCGGCAATGCCGAGCGTTCCGGCCGACGCCGGCGACGCGATGCGCGAGCGCATCGCCAAGCTCAAGACCGAGACCGGCGATCACCCGGGCCCGATCTACGAGCGCATGCAGTCGACCATGATGGAGAACGTCGGCGTGTACCGTGACGAGGCGCGCATGACGCGCGGGCTGCAGGACGTAAAAGATCTTCGCGAAGCCTTCAAAGCGGTGCGCGTGCAAGACAAGGAGTCGCGCTTCAATACCGAGGTGCTCGGAATTCTCGAGCTCGAGAACTTGCTCGATCTTTCGCTGATAACCGCCGCCTCGGCCCTGAACCGCACCGAGAGCCGCGGGGCGCACTCGCGTGTCGATCACGCCGAGCGCCGCGACGAGGACTGGCTCAAGCACACGCTCGCCGGAATCGAGCACAACGAGGTCACGATATCGTACAAGCCGGTGGACACGAGCATATGGGAACCGAAGCCGCGCACGTACTAACGCCGGCCGGGCGACGCCCACGCGCTGCGCAGGCACGGGGCGCCTACGCGAGGCGCCCACGCGCTGCGCAGGCAGACGGCGCAGCCGGACGGGCCAGCCGGACGGGGCGCGTGCCGGACGGGGCAGCCACGCGCCGCGCCCGAAGCGGGGCGCCCGGCGCAGCGCGCGTGCCGAAACCAGAACCACAACCTAAGGAGCAGATATGAGAGTTACCCTCGCGGTACAACGCTATAATCCCGAAACCGACGGGGCACCCTACGAGCAGCGATTTGAGGTGGAGGTGGAACCCACCGACCGCGTGCTCGATGCGCTGATGGAGGTATATCGCAACCAAGACGGCAGCCTGAGTTTTCGCAAGAGCTGCGCGCACGGCGTCTGCGGCTCGGATGCGATGCGCATCAACGGAAGCGAGCGCTTGGCCTGCAAAACACTGATTCAAGACGTCACC
>PUOW01000044.1 GCA_003552185.1 Spirochaetaceae bacterium | reverse complement strand
CGGACGAGGCCGTCCAGCCGTTCCCAGGACGCCCGGTTGCGTTCGATGAACGCGTCGAGGTCGAGGTTGGAACCGGCGTTGCGCGTGATGGCGGGCGCTCCCCGTCGGCCCGGCGGCGCGGGCTACCGGCGGCCACCGGCGCGCACGGGTGGTCGGCCCGCGCCCCCGCGCCCCCGCGCCGCGGCGGCGCGGGGGCGCGGGGCGCCCGGCGGCGCGAGCTACCGGCGGTGCCCGGCGCACACAGGCGGGTACCCCGCGCCCTCGCCCCGCGGGCGGGGCGCGCGCGCAGGCGCCGCGGCGGCGGCTGGGCGGCCGCCCGCTCAGTACGAGATCGTCATCGTGAGCGCCACGAGGGCCGAGAGGAAGAAGTCGTCGGGGAGGCCGTCTTCGTCGTCGGCCTCGTCTTGTCCGTAGTAGGTGCCCGGGTCGCCGTAGAGCCACGGCACCGAGATGCTCATCCGCACCCCCGGCACCACGGTTCGGCTGAGCCCGGCGATAAACTGACCCGAGTTGTCCTCAAAGGCGTGGTACCACCGCAGGCCCGGCTGCCAGCGCACGTCGCGCAGGCGCAGCCCAAGCCCGCCGAGGTGCCCGGCGTAGTTCGGCACGTCGCTGTCGAACTGATATTCGCCGATTACCTGGAGCCCCAGGTCGCCTTCGCTGTCCCAGATGGCGTTGGCGGTGAACTGGTTGCGCGGGTCGAGTAGGTTGGGGTCGCGCTCGCGACCGGCCTCCACGGCCTCCCACGAGTTTATGAGCTCGGCGGCGAAGTCTACGCCCCCAAGCGAGGTTTTGGCGTACACACCGGTGCGAAGCGGCGGGTTGCGCCGGTGGCGGTAGTAGCCGGTGAGCCCAAACGAGTTTCTCCCGCGCGAGGCCTCAAACCTACCGGCGTAGGCGAAGGCGCGGTGGTCGGTGTTTCCGTCGGCGTCGCTCACGTAGCCCGAGGTGGTGTAGATCACCCCGGTAGCCTCGCCCGGCCCCAACGGGCTTGAGACACGCAGCCCGATGCCGCTTCGGAGGTTGCTCATGAAGTTGCCGGGGTTCTCGAGCAGCCGCGTCTCGCCCCAGGTGGCGCCCTGCTTGCCGGCGCGGATGAAGTAGCGGTCGGCCAGCGTATAGTCTACAAAGGCTTCGCGGATCTCGGGATCGGAGAAGTCGAGGCTGTCTTCGTCCATTGAAGACTCCGCCTGGATAAAAAAGCGCTGATAGCCGGTGGGGCGGTAATCCACACTCGCGCGCGCGCGCATATCAAACAGCGCGTTGCCCCCGAACTTGCGCCTGAAATCTTCGGCGCCGGTGTCGTCGGGCCAGTCGCGCAGCCCCACGTTTACCCCGCCGCGGCTCCGCATGGAAACGCGCACGCGCGGCTCGGGGTCGGTGGTTACCTCGTCTATCTCAATGCCGACCGGCGGGTCGTCCTCGTCGTCTTCGATGATCCCGATTGTGGGGTCACGAAAGAGGCTGTCGATATCGTCGTCGTCGGGGTCGGCAACTTCGTCGGGTTCCTCGTCTACTGCGTCGTCGTCGTCCTCATCGGGGTCGCCGAGGAGGTCTTCGGGGTCGGGCAGGGCTTCGTCGTCGTCGTCTTCGTCGTTGGTGTCGGCGGGCTCTTCGTCAGGCTCGTCCTCGAGCAGCGCGTCGGGGTCTATGGGGTCGTCGGTTTCCTGGGCCGAAATCGTCGGCGGGGCCGCGAGCAGCACCACGCCCGCGACCAGCGCGCACACAACCGGTAGGAGCGCTGAGAAGCGCGGCATCCGTAGGCCGGAAATCCGTAGGATCGCCATCCGTTACCGGCTAACCTGTTCGAGGTACGAGCGCGTGAAGACGCGGTCGGGCAGCTCGCCGAGCGACGGACGGTCTATGCTGATGATGGTGCGTTCGTTGCGAAAGCGCCCGTCTATCTCGCGCCCGGCGAGCGCGTCTACGATCACGATCTCTACCGGCACAAACTGCTCGCCGAGCCTGCGATAGCTCGGGATCGCGGTGGTGCGCATGAGCTCGCCCGAGAGCGAGTAGTCTTCGTACTTGCGCACGAGGTCGTTCTCGTCTACCCAGAGGCGCATCTTGGGGAAGGTCACGTCGTCGTGCGTAGCCTCCATATCGTAGACGCGCGTTTCGTAGGCGCCGAGCTGTTCCTCGCTTTGGCCCACGATCTCGTAGTCGTCGGCGAGGGTAGACTGGGTGAAGTCGGAGTTGCGCGCGTTGGTGTTCTGAAAGCGGTCGCGCGGGCTGGTGCTCGAGAAGCGCCGGTCGGCCGGGTCGTAGAGCCACAGGACGTCGTCTAACCGCAGGTAGCCCTTGCCGCGTTCGTCGGCAGGCTCGCGAATGAGAATGAGATACTTGTTTTGGCTGTCGCGGCGAAACATGTACGCCTTGGTAACGTTGCGGCCTTCGCCGGGCCGCTCCTGCGTAATGGTGTACTCGGCCGAGAAGTCGTTTTCTTGATAGCTTACGAGATCGTCTATGGGCTCGAGGATGGCGCGCGAATCTATAGTGCCGGCCGCGGCGCTCGGGGCCCCCGGCCCGGCGGCGAGCATCGCCATAACCGCTGCCGCCGTGAGCAGCATTGCGGTGCGGGCGCCTATTCGGGCGGTACGTGTTGTATTCTGAAAGCGCGTGGTCATATGTTGGTCTCCCGCGGCGCGCAGCGCCGACTCATGCACAAGAAGCTGCCTGCGTTTGACAATAACTGTGCCACAGAGAGCCTTGCAGTTTCAAGATACGCAGGCGGATACGCAGGCGACACACGTGGCTGCCGCGCGGTGCGCTAAAGGCGTTTTGTTCACCGTATAGACACAGTACAGAAGGAGCGGTTATACTGATTTCATAATCAGCGGAAACAAGTTGGATAAACGAAGTAAAGATTTTGGAACCATCGACCCTGGGGCTCACCAGCGACGTGCCGACGTTGGGGTAATTGCTACCGCTGGAGCGGTTTGTTGGTGTTTGTAGAGCAGAAGTATGACGCAGCTTAGTTCCTTCGCTCCATTGCTGGCCGCTATAGCCTTTGCGGCGGGCGTAAACCTCGTTGCGATCCCGGTTCTCATTACGCTCGCGCACCGCTTCGGCTGGTACGACTGCGGGCATCTCGAGGAGCGCAAACTTCACAACCACGAGGTTCCGTCGCTTGGGGGCATCGGCATTTTCTGGGCGTTT
>PUOW01000215.1 GCA_003552185.1 Spirochaetaceae bacterium | reverse complement strand
GCCGCTACGTCGTTCTGCCGCACGCTGTTGCGAATAGTCTCGGCAACGGTCTTGAGAACCTGATCGCCGACGTTGTGTCCGTGCGTGTCGTTGACGGTCTTGAAGCGGTCGATATCGAGAAGCACCAACGAAAACGGGTGGCGATGCCGTTGGCTGCGAATCTCGGCGATGCTCTCCTCGAGCGAGTGGCGCAACTTGAGCCTGGTCATCATGTCGGTGCGCGAGCGCTCGAACAAAACAGAGTTGCTGATCGCGATTCCGGCAAACATCGCGACCGTAAGCAGGTACTCTTGCTCTTTAGCGGTAAACGGGGTGCCTTCGATGCGCTCGGCCAACACCAGAACGCCGTGCAGCTCGCCCTTTGCCTGCACCGGCACCAGCAGATCCGGCTTGAGGCGCGCAACGCTGTCCGGCACACCGACCGAACGCTCGAGCTCCGCGGGGGTGAAACAGTGCGGGTGTTCGCTGAGAAATCGATAGAGCGGCTGATCGGCGCCGACGCGATACTCGATCGTATGGTCGACCTCGAACCCGATATAGTTTCGATGCAGCACCAAATCATCGCAGCCTACCTCTTTGCGGGTGAAGATCCCGGCGCGCAGGACATGCATCTGCCCGATGCAGATATGCAGGATCGCGTCGATGAGATCGTGGTACTCGAGCGTCGAGTTGAGGCTTTTGCTGATCTCCAACAATTGACGTAAATCGAAGACCTCTCGCTCGAGCTCTTCGCGCGTGGCAGGCTGCGCTGCCGAGTCGTTGTTTTTGTTCATTTCCGGCATCGACGCGGCGGAGTCACACTGCATCTTACTATAAGAATCGGTCCGATCGCGCCCGGAGTTTAGCCGGGTTGTCCGGGTGAACCGGGTTCAGGCGCTTCGTGTGCGGCCCCGGCGCGGCCGGCGAGCCGAGCGGCTCCGGCACACGCCCAAAGCGCCGCTATAACGCGGCCCCGGCGCGGCTAAAAGGCCCACTCGCCGCCGCGGAACACCGCCTCGCGCGTTCCGTCGGCGGTTACGCCGTCGATATCCATCTCGTGCGAGCCGATCATGAAGTCGTAGTGCACCATGCTGCTGTTGCCGCCGCGCGCGCCGAACTCGTCGCCGCTGAGCTCCTCGCCGTCGGCGAGGCAGAACCGGTAGGCGCGCCCCAACGCCAGGTGGCACGAGGCGTTCTCATCAAACAAGGTGTTGTGAAACAGCAGCCCCGAGCGGGAGATCGGCGAACTGTCGGGCACCAACGCCACCTCGCCGAGGCGCGCCGCCCCCGGGTCGGTCTCGATCGTTTCGCGCAGCGTTTCCTCGCCGACCTCGGCCGAGGCCTCTACCGCGCGACCGTTCTCGAACCGCAGGCGAAACCCGTCGATCGTCCGGCCGCTGATCGCGAGCGGGCGCGTCGCGGTAACGGTGCCGTCGACCTGTGTACAGTGCGGCAGCGTGAAGACCTCCTCGGTCGGCATGTTCGGAATAAAGGTTACCCCGGACGGCGTTCGCGAGCTCACCCCGTGCCAGACGTGACCCTCCGGGAGCCCCACCGTAAGATCGGTTCCGCGCGCGCGATACTGCAACGCGCGGTACTGCTTCTCGTTGAGATATCGAGTGCGGCGGGCAATCTCCTCGGCGTGGCGTTCCCAGGCCTCGATCGGGTCGTCGAGATCGAGCCGGCAGAGGCGAAAGATCTCGTGCCAGAGGCGCTCCACCGCTTCTCCGGAGCCGAGCTCGGGGAACACGGTGCCGGCCCAGCCGCTCGTGGGAACCGCCGCCACGAGCCAGTTGATTGCGTTGCGCATGCTGTAGCTGCGGAACTCGCTCATGGCCTGGTTCTCGGCTCGAACCGCTTCGTTTACCTTGCGCGACTCGATTCCGTCGAGCAGCGACGGGTTGGCGCCGGTGATCGCGATGAAGGCGTCGCCGCGCTTTGCGCCGTCGACCATCGCGTCGGTCTGGTACTGCGGATATTCGCTGAACGACTCGTGCGGGGCAAGCTCGAAGCGCGCTCGCGTGATACGGTCGTCGGCCCAGAAGATCTCGACCTGCCGCGCCCCGATGCGGTACGCGGTCTCGGCGAGGATCCGCATGAACTCGGCCTGCTCGACCGGTGCCTTGCGAACGAACAAGCGCTGCCCCGGTTGCAGATTAACGCCTTTGCGGAGCAGCAGTTCGGCATACGACTGCAGCCTCTCGCTGAATTGACTCATGATAGCGCTTCCTTGAGTTGAATTGCACGCCGCGCGTGCAGGTGTAGATAGGTGATCTCAACCGTTACCGCGACCGTTAACGCAACCGCGGCGGTGACCGCACCGGGGAACGGGAGAAACCGGGCCCCCGAGACGACCGCGAGAAACAACACGCCGCTGTACAGCACAACCGCCTTCCCGATCGCCATGGTCTTTTTGCTGTGGATATGCTTGGCTCGGAACCATGACTTGAGCGCAAATAACAACGGCACGAGCGAGAGCAGAATTGTGGGCGTCTGAGTAAACGGCGCGAGCTCGGGGCTCAACCCCGCGACACGCGTAAACCACCACTGATTCGCCGGTGTGAGCGCCGCAAGTAAGAACACCGCGCTGAGACCGAACCCGAGCTTAGCGTTGAACCGCCGCAGCTCCGGTAGCCCTCCCGGCTGCGGCAACAGCGCCACCGCCACCTCTTGAAACGACAGCGCGAGCGACGCGAACAGAAACATATAGGCGTTGATTACCGGCCAGACCGCGAGCGACTGCAGCGGATACGGCGCCCGCGCGATGCCGACCGTCATCAACGGCTGCGCGATCAGGTACAGCACCGAGGTGAGGCTGAGCGGGATATAGAACCGCAGGAGGTGTTTCCAGGACCCGGAAGCGATATGGTCGCGTTGCTCCGAGCGCTCCGGCATGCGGTCGCGTACCACGCTGCGCACAAAGCCCCAACTCGCCACCGCCGCGGTGACCACGCCCACCGAGAGCGCGAGCCCCGCAAGCGCCGCACCGGGAAGCGCCCGCGTGCGATAGCCGAACAGCAAGACCGCCCCCATAGCGAGTACGCGCAGCACCATCGTGAACGGGATCACCGTTGTGCGCCCGTAGCGTATGAGCACCCCCTGCCATAAGCGACGGTAAGCTACCGCAGCGGTAAACGGCGTTGCGAGCAGAAACGCCGCCCTGCTCGGCCCGATGACCTCAGACGGCGCGCCGATCACGTGCTCGAG
>PUOW01000126.1 GCA_003552185.1 Spirochaetaceae bacterium | reverse complement strand
ATAGAAACAATAGCCCGAACGTCGGCGGCGGGATATCGAGCAAAGGTATGCGTTTCGTCGTATTGTTGTGAGGAAAGAGGTATGGCTTGGTGGGACTCACCGCTCATCTGCGTAGCGAGAAATCATGAGCGGAGCACTAAGGGAAGTACTACTTGCTTGCTATCGCCGGCGTACTACGGGTTAGAGGTGTTTGGCGCCCCAGAGCGCAGCCTGCATACGGTTTGGGACGTGTATCTTCTTGTATATTTTGTAGATATGCGTTTTGACAGTGTTTGTACTGATGAACAGTTTGTCGGCGATTTCTTGATTGGTAGCGCCCACGCAGATCATGCCGAGAATCTCTTGCTCTCGACGCGTGAGCTCACCCGTGTTGGAGTTGCCGTTGGTTCCGAGATCGCGACTAGGCTGCGTCGCCGCGGCGAGCAGTGTTTCACGCGAAATCCAAACCGCGCCTTCAATCAGCGAATTAATCCCACGGAGCACCAACTCGAAATGATCGTCATCAAAAAACAAACCTCGCACCCCGTGAAGCACGCAATCGGCGACCCAGGGCGCGTCGCGGCGCACATTCATCAAAGCCGGGTAGGTGTTCTGCGGTAGGCGCGCACGACCAAGCTCCTCGAACGCCTGCTCGACGCCCACGTACGCGACGTCGACCAATAGTACGCGGTCGTGACCGGTGTTGAGATAAGCCAGCGAGAGCGCTTCTTCCATTGTGGGGTGGAGCGTAGCCGGCATATGCTGATTGACGACCTCAAGAAAGCACTGCGACTGAATCGTAAGCGAGGCAACTACGTGAACCTTCCGAACACCGGTATCGTCTGTCGTGCCCATTTCATGTCCTTCCAAACTTTTTACTGTCAATAGTATACTACCAATCTCATACGAGAAACAGATTACACAGCTGCAATTTCGTGCATTTCTCATCGCAAACTATACCACCCGCATCATAAATTAAATACTACTCGCATCATACCGGCGTATGCTTTTTGGACGAGATTCGCGTTTGAGGGCTGACAACGCGGCTGAACGGGTGGATAAGTAGTACATTGAGGCTGCATATGAGCGAATACGGATCACCGGATCAGCCGTCCGGGCCTAAGCGACAAGAGCGAACTCTGGTTGAAGGGATGTTGTACTACCTCGGCATTCTCCTGCGCTACCGTGCGCTGATCATCTCGTTTACCGTGCTGGCTGCGGTTGGCTCGGTGACCTTTTCGATCATATCGCTATGGCTGCCCCCGGAGCGCAGTCCGCTTCCCAACCGCTACCAAGCGCAGGCTACGCTGCTCTTGGGTGAAGACATCACCCAGGGCGGCATGGAGGCAATTCTCGAATCCCTCGGTATGAGTGCGCCCGGCCGGGGCGCTGCAGCGCCTGGCCGGCTCGCCTTACAGGTACTCTACAGTCGATCGTTTCTCGATAACATCATTGAGCGCAACAATATGGTGGAGTACTACCAAATGCATGAAGCCAACCGAACGCGCCGTCGGCAGGTAGTAACGGCCAACGCCGGCTTCAACTACAACGCTCCTACCGGGATTCTCGCAATTACGTACGAGGACATCAGCCCTGAGTACGCTCGCGATGTCGTCGACAGTATCGTCGCCGAGCTCGGAGAATGGTTTCGCGAGCGTGGGGGGCTGACGAGGGGGCGCACTCTCGAGTCGCTCGAGGAAACACTCGCCGAGGTGGAGCGCGAAGTAGCGTCAATCGAGAGCGAGATTCGTGCATTTCAACAGCGGTACGGCGTCTTAACGGTCGAGGAGATCGCGGGAGCGCAAGCCGCAATCATCCGAGAGCTCGAAGCCGAACTCGTAGCCCTCGAGCGCTCCATCCGCACCTATGCCCAACGCACCCGCATAGAGAATGATCCCGAGCTGATCCGTCTGCGCTCGGAGCGCGACACCGTGGTGACACTCATCGCCCAGATAGAAGGCGGTTACTCGGGAGGCGACCGCAGCATGCCGGCACGCTCGGAGCTCCCGGAGCTGGCGTTACGCTTGCGGCGGCTGCAGGCCGATCTCGCGATACAGCAGCGCATTCGCACCTCGCTGCAGGAGCAGTACGAGATTGCGCGGCTCTCAGCAGAAAACCGCCCCGCTTTCACGATATTGGAGGCGGCCGAGATCCCCGACGAAAAAATTGGACCGTCGCGCGGGCAGCTCTGCATCATCGCAACATTCGGCGGATTTGCCGCTGCTGTCGCACTCGCGTTCGCCCACTACACCATCAAGACCATCGCCGCAAACCCTAAACTGATGAGCATGGTGAAGAGACCACGATCATGATGAAAGGACCCTTCCGCCGAGTTGCGCATGCCGCCGATAATCACGCTCCAAGGATCGCATTGATCGCACTACTATGGGTCGCCCTGTTGGCAGCGCCTCTCTTGCCCCTCGCGCGCCTTGAGGCCCAGACGCGCGAGCAGCAGCTTCTCAGACAGCCTCCAACAATCGCGGGCGAACCAATACTCGACCCCGCCGAACGCCTGCAGCTAGCAATCGCAAACAGCGAGTATCCGGGTACACCCGGCGACGTGTACCGCATCACCTACCTCCGAGGAGGTGCGCTGGTGGAGACCGAGGCGGCGGTAGAAAACGACTATAGCGTCAATCTCAACATCTTCGGCCGCGTCGACGCCACCGGCCTGACCTTCACCGAGTTGCGCCAAGAGATCCTCCGGATCGTCGAGAGTTCTATCCCGCGCAGTCTGCCCTCGGTGTCCATGGTCTCGGTCGGTGTGTTTCAGGTTCGCATCACAGGACAGATCGCACAGAGCCGCAGCGTGACCGCCTGGGGTATGACACGCCTATCGGACGTGGTGCGCGAGCATCTCACCGCGTACTCCTCTATACGCAGGGTTACGATCGTTTCTCGCGCTGGAGAGGCCGGAACCTATGACCTGTTTCGTGCGGTTGATCTCGGCGACGACAGCCAAGACCCGTACGTTCGCCCCGGCGACACCGTACAGCTCGAGCGTGCCGAGCGTGTGATTTATCTCGGCGGCGAGGTAAATCAAGCCGGCAGACTTGAGCTCGCGCCCGGTGAGTCGGTTCGCGAGATCAAACAGTACGGGCGCGGCACCACGCAAAACGCCGATCTCACGCGCGTGCGGGTGACGCGCTCAGTAGGCCGCGGCGTGCGTACGTACTTCGTTGATCTCAGCGATGACGACGGCGATTTTGCGTTGCTCGACGGCGACGTGGTGATCGTTCCGTCGCGGCTCTCGCAGCGCCCGGTGGTGTACGTAGAGGGGCAGATCGTGGCGCCTCCGGAGCTCGAGCCTACAGCTCCTCCTCCAGGCGTTCCAGGCGTTCCGGGCGTTCCAGGCGTTCCGGCCGTTGCGCCGCCGGGGCATAACCGTGTGGTGGTTCCCATAGGGGTGGGCGACACCCTGCATGGGGTGCTCACGCAGATGCAGACCGGCATCTCTCCGCTTGCCGATCTCTCGCGAGCTCAGGTTCTACGACGCGGTGAGCCGCTGCCGCTGGCGGTAACCCTCGAACAGCTGCTGTACGATTTTGATCCCGAGTACGATATCGAGTTGCAGCCGTTCGACCGCATCGTGATCCCGCGCGACCCCAACACCCCGCCCGACGGCGAGCCGAGCGTGCTGATAACCGGCGGCGTCAACGCTCCCGGGCGCTACCCGGTGCTGGTGGGAATGGACGCCTACACGCATATTCGTCTTGCAGGCGGCTTCGACCGTGAGCTCAACTCGAGCGAACGCTACCGGGTCTACGACGCCGCCGGCAACCTCAAGCCTGACGACGCGCCGATCGATGCCGGTGACCACATCGAGGTCGCGCGCAACTCGTTTGTCTACAACTTCAACCGCTACTTCCCGATCATAGCAACCGGGGTAGGCTTCATCGCGACAATTGTGGCAACGCTAACGCTGTTTGGGCTGTAGCGAGCTGTAGTACTTCGCGATCAAGCGCACCGGTCGCAGCACCACGTAGAGCGGATGAAGCGCACTCGGTAGCGGGAGCCACTCCGGTTCCTGTTCGGTAGGAGTAAATACCGAGGCGGCAGCGTAGGGAAGGTAGCGAAGCCGGTCGCTAAGGCGCTCACGCGTCAAGACGTAGTAGCGAAGCTGCGGCAGCCCATCGCCCTGGGAATCGCCGGTGAAGCGAAATAGTCTTCGTGCAGCGTAATCGACAACCCCGAGAGCGCTTGGGTCGGCGTACGCCCACGAGCGCAGCGTATCATCGAGCGGAACCGAAAGCAGCTCATGGGCCAGCACCAGCCCTGCGGCCAGGATGCGTTTCACGCCGGCGCGCTCAGCCTGCTCGGTCACCTCGAGCGCTCGGTCTGCACCGCAGCGCAACGCAAACACACCGATATCGGCAATCATCCGAAGCTGCTCCCAAGCATGCTTGCCACCGTGGTGAACCGCGACACTCAGAAGCTCGTCCGCAAAACCCAACACGCGCACCCGGGCTCCCATAAAGGTTGCATGCTCGGAGCGAGCCCAAAGATCGCGCTCGTTGTACCGGAACCCAATGTGGCGCGGGGTGAAGCGCCAGTGCAGCTCAACGTGTACCCCTCGCTCGGGGTGATCGAAGTTGCGCTCGCAGTTGCGGCGCAACTCGCGCCGCGCGCGTCGTGGGCTCCAGTGCTCCTCGGGCAGGTAGCCGTCCTGTAGCAATAGCGCGGTTGCCGCGCCTATCCGCTCGCGCGGGAGAAGCAGGTCAAGATCCCAGGAGGTGCGGCGCGTCACTCCGCCGTACAAGCGCTGCGCGAGCACCGGCCCCTTGAGCACGATGGCGGGAATGTGCGCAGCCTCGAGCAAACCTATGACACGGCGTAGCTCGGCGCACAGCACCATACTGCGCCTTGTAACCGTATCATTGAAGGCGCGCGCGTGCGTCCGCACATTCACCGGCGCGGTTTCAATTACGCGGTCGGGCAACAACCCGCTTACCCCGTGCAGTCTTGCAAGGCGCACGAGCTCGCTCGTATCCTGCGAGCTGAGCGGCACCGCGTCGGCGGCAACGTCCGGCGTAGACCGCGGGCGGACGCCGAGCTCGCGCAACGCGTCACCGACGATACCGAGCAGCGCCTGCTGCACCGGCGTGAACTCCGCGGTCATGACGGCAGCCCTTGAATCTGATTGAGCTGCAGGTGGTACATCCGTGCGTAAATCCCGCCTTGCGCGCAGAGCTCGTCGTGGTTTCCGCTTTCGACGATACGCCCGGCGCGCATAACGTAGATACGGTCGGCGATTCTAGCCGCCGCCACACGGTGCGTAACGAGTAACACGCTTCTGTCTTGGGACCAAGCACGCAGCCCCGACAGCAGGCTCGCCTCGGAGTCGGGGTCGAGCCCGCTCGTGGGCTCGTCGAGAATCGCGAGCGCGGAGTTGCGGTAGAACGTCCGGGCCATGGCCAAGCGCTTCCATTGACCTCCGCTCAGCTCTACGCCTTCCTGTAGAAAGCGTCCAAGCGGAGTCTCGTATCGCGCGTGCAGCCGCTCGATGAACTCGGCCGCACGCGCTTCCTCGGCGGCGTGCTCGATTGCGCGCTGGTCGGGGTCGTCCTGAGACCGGCCGAACCAAATATTCTCTCGAACGCTGTAGTGATACTGGGAATAGTCTTGAAACAGCGCGGTGATGCGTTGCCACCAGTCCTGTTTGAGCACCGTGCGCAGGTCGAGCCCGTCGATCGTTACTGCTCCCGAGTCGGGATCGTAGAAGCGACAGACGAGCTTCATAAGGGTGGATTTACCGGCCCCGTTGTCGCCGACCAACGCCACCAGCTCACCCGGTGCCACCGAGAGGGTGACGTGGTCGAGCACGAGACGGTTGGTGTTCGGATAAGAAAACGAAACCTCTCGTAGCTCGAGACCGTGCTGAAGCCTACCAGGCATCGGCTGCGGTTGCTCGGAATCGTGCACCGTCGACCCCAGGCCCAAAAACTCAAACACAGTCGCGAGAAAGAGATTGCTTTCGTAAAGCCCGTTGGCACCGCCGAGCAACTCGCTCATCGTGGTCTGGCCGCGCTGCACCGCCTGCAACAACATCACGAGGTCGCCGAGCGTCGCGGTACCGTACACCGCTTGCAGAGCAACTACCGCAACCACGCCGAACACCGCGGCGGTTTGCACCACGTACGCGACGCTCTCGGAGATCGAGCGGTTGGCGGCGAGCGCGAGACGTTCAGTGCGCAAGGCCTCACGCTCACGCTGCGAGCGCGCCGCGAGCAGCGGGCTCAGCCCAAAGATGCGAAGCTCTTTTGCGTGGATGCGGCCGGTGAGCAGCCAGTTCAGGTACAACACGTGCCGCTCGCTCCCGGTACGCTGCATACGCCGGCGGAACTCACGCCGCGAGAACGCGAAGCGCGCGATACCAAGCGGCGCGGACGCGGCGGCCAACGCCGCAACGGCGTACCACGGCAGCACGTAGATCAGAATGCCCGCAATACCGACCAAAAGGAGAGAGGCTCGAAGCAGCACCATCAAGCTCTCGACCACGGCGGCCGGGCGGTACGGGGCTTCTTCCTGCGCACGGTGCAGCTTGTCGAAGAACTGCGGGCCTTCGTAGTACTCAAGGTCGAGTTCGAGTGATTTCGCGTGGATGAGGTTCTGCACATAATCGCTGAGGTGATGCGCCTGCGCTTCGCGTAGATACGCCGCCGCCGAGCGCAGCGCCATCGAGGCCATGGTTGCGGCACCCGCGAACGTTACCAACACCAGTACGTACCCAGGCTCGGCACGTTCGGCTATTGCATTCACGATCAGCCGTACCAGGTACAACGGCACGAGCGGCATCACCGCCTGTAGCGCCACCACTACCACCGACCCGACCATGAGGCGAGGGGCACTACGCCACACCAGCCGCACCGCCGGAGCGATATGCATTCTCGCCGGGCTCATCTTTTCACCTTCTCAGCCTTTCATCCGTTCAACCCGGCGTCCGGCCGCAGCGAGCGCTGCGCCGGGACCTGCGGGACCGAGGCGCGCAGTGCTGAGCACACGCTCGGCAGCAGCGAGTATCCGGTTTCGTAGCGGAGGCGAAAAACCGGAACGCGCTCGGCAATCGCCGATAATCTTCGAAACCGTGCGATGCGCAGGTCGAGCCCGTCGAAACCGGGCGCGCCGTGCTTCTCAAGCTCGCTCGAGAGAAACGAGTGACGCACAAGCTGCAGCAGCGCCTCGGAAGGCGCGATCGTCTCGATGCCCGGCACGGGATGCTTTCGGGGCGTTCGGGGCTCTCGGGGCGCCTCGGAACGCTCACCGGCCGGGAGGCGTTCGAGAACGTAGGCCGCCGCAACCGGACCGGCCTGAGAGGCAAACGCACCGAGGTGCTCGGCCGGAACGCTTCGCTTCTCGAAGCCCGGATGAAAGCGGTTGAAGCTGCGTGATTCGGCCCCGAAGGCCGACAGCTGCTCCGGAAGAAGTCTAAGTTGCGGGAACCCCCAACGGCAGATAACTCCGTCGCGGTGAACCTCGAGCGCCGCGATGTCGTCGGCCAGCAGCCCGTCACCGCTTTGAAGCAGCGAGGCGAGCACAGTGCTTTTACCGGCGCCGCGGTCTCCCAGCAGCAAAACTGCCCGCTCATCGACCGCCACCGCCCCCGCGTGTACGGCAGAGAGGCCCGACAGTTCGAGGTAGTACGCGAGTACGTGGCCGAACAACAGCACCTCTACCATGTACTCGAGCCTTGAGTCGCACAGCGCGCACTCGATACTACCGGGAGCAAGGACGAAATCCGCTACGCGAGGGAAGCGCATGATTCGGCCCGCCGAGCCGGCGTATAGCTGAAGCCCGCTTTCGCCGAAGCTGTTGCGATCCGGCGAAGCATAGACCGGCACGGCGCCCGTGGGAAGCTCGGGCGTGGCGCGCTGCTCGAAGCTAAACCGCACTACCGGCGTGGTACGCCCGTCGGTTTGAGCGCCGCATGAAACGAGCGGCGTGCGGAACCGGTACTCGCTCACGAGACGCAACCCGAACACGTCGAAGCCTCGCCGGCTCGAGCCGGTGGATTGCGAGGCGCCGGCAGCGCTCGCCGCAGCTCCGTTCGTTAGCTTGGCTGCATTCATCGTTCGCCCTCGGCAGGCCGTTGAGCCCTCATTCACGCCTCATGATGAGCTGCTCCGCCTCAAGCTTCGATGTGAAGCTCCACAGATCCTCACGGGCCCGGGACGGTTCGAGATCGAAACGCTCAAGAAACGCCCGCTCAACCTCTTCGACCGTACTGTGCTCCATAAGCGCCATCCAGACCGCGGCCGCACTGTGCTCAAGGCGAAAACACGCCGGGGCGACGACGCCGGCGGCGGCGTGGCCGCGGGAGTCGTCAAAAACCGTGGGCAGCCGTGCCACCACAACCGCTGAGTCGATCCAGGTCCAGATCACGCCGTCGGCGGGCCGATACACTCCGCTCGATTCATTCTTCACCACGCATGACCGCCGGCTCTCCGCAGGGGCGTCTCCCGCGCGAACGCGACGGGCCAAGCAGAGCCGGGGCGGCAGCAGGCTCCAACCCGGCTCGACCCGATCGTGGCTGGGCACGAAGCGACGAGCCTCGGGCTCGCTCCACGCGAACGCGATGTATTCCGGAGCGCCGACCCAGTACCCATGATCTTGCATGCGCGCTGTGCGCTCGGCGTGCCACGCGGCGTAGCTCTTTTGATAACGCTCGGGTGCGAGATCAAGGAGCGACTCCGCGTTCAGGCACGCCGACACCCGCGGCTCGTTCCGCTCGATTGCGCTACAGAGTTCATCGGGGGCAAAGAGCGGGCAAAACACGACATGCTCGGCCTCGATATCGGCCAAGAATTGCCGAAAGCGCACCCCCGACAACGCGCAGTCGTCGACAACTACAACGATATCGTGTGCGGATTCATCTGCGTGTGCGGTCTCCTCTTCAGGATTGCGTCCTCCGAGGCCAAAGGCCCTTCGCGGTGCAGAGAGCAACAGTTGTGCAGCCGGAATCTCAAGCGTGTACGAGAGCATTCCGAGCACTATGATCCCGCCACGCGGGATCGCGGTGAACCGAAACCGGCCAAGCTCCTCGGCGCTGAAACGCAACCGCAGGCGCTCGGCGAGCTTGGTTGTCGCCGCTTCGGCCTCCGGATAATCAATATAGCGATGCCGCTGGATGGCCTCATTAAGCTGGGCTGCGAGATCTAGTAACTGTTCTCTTTGTGGCGGCGTGAAGAATCCTACCGCTGCAACAGTCGGCGTGGGCGTGGAGCGCACAACGAGCCGAGCCGGAGAACCCAACTCGGTCCAGAGACTATTTGTGGTGACAGCCTCGCTCAGTGACGCGAGCGCTTCCTCGAGATCGGTTGTGCGGGTGAACGACAACAGCTGCTCGACCTCGGCATGACGGTCGAGCAGCACAATCGCATCTATCTCGCGGCCCATGCGAGCGTACCGGCCGGCTATGCGCCGGCGAACCGGCGGTAAACCGGTGCCGGGTTCACAACTTAGCCGCGCGGATAGATACTGCCGCTTTCCCGACCTCGGGAGTTGTTTCCCGGGATCAGGTCTTCACCGGGGTTGGTAAGCCCAACCTTCGTAAGGTCGGTAACCGTTCCCCACCGCTTGAGTTGCGGGCTGCTGTACTGCTCGCGAGCCGGAACATCGGCTTGCTGCAACGAACTTTTTTTCATCGGCGTGTCTCCTCTATCGAGCCGGCTGCAACCTAAGTATCGTTGCAGCAAATAAAGTATACATCTGAACTCACCCTCAGCACCAATACCGAAATGGTATGATTTTGCTCTCACACTTTTCGGCACTCGCGCTACAGCCTACGCACCCGCCACCGAGCAGCCACCGAGCCGTGAGCTTAGTCGAGCGCGGCCCTTACCAGTAGCGACGCAGCCAAGCCTCGAGCGACAACGTGGACCACAGATCGAATACCGGTTCATCGCCGCGGACGAAGCGCTCGTACCGTTTGCGCAGAGCTTGCTCATCTATAAAACCCGCCTCCGCACAGCGGCTACCGGTGATTAGGTCGCTCACGGTGTCGTACGCCTTCTCGCGGAGCGCGAGCAAATACAACGGCTCCGGCGGAACCTTCCGCGCGGAGCTCAGCGCCGCGGCCGGGATGATACCCTGCATCGCGCGTTTGGGAAGCCGCTTCACATCACCTGCTCGGTCTAGCACATACTGCGGGCACGCGAGGACAAACTCCGCGATTCGACGGTCGCTCCAGGGATCGGCGAAACCGAGTTCAAACCCCGCACAAAGACGCTCGAGGTACTGCACTCCGCGCATAACCAGCGGCGAGAACACGTGTCGGTACCGATCGCGCGCTGCGCTGCCGGAACGGCGGTCGGCCGCGGTTTGTACCGGGTCTTGCGGCGGCAAGCCCGCGCGCTCCAGGAAGGCGCGGCTCACGTGCGGGGCCGCGCGCGCTACCGGGCCCCCCGCCGGGCCGCTCGCGGTGGCCCCCTTTACGCGCAGCACCAAGCGACGCGGCAGCAAATCCGAGAGTACCGGCCGCACCACAAATCGCCCGGCGGCGCGAGCGCGCGAGATTGCCGCGATACTCGCGAGCTCGCGCAACTCGGCCCACGCCGTTGCCATCGCGCCGCTTCGCAGAAGACCCGGCAGGTCGTTGACGCTACCGCCACACATCACATCGCCACGATTGCCGTAGAACATTGTGGACACACCGTCGGCTGCGGCCGCCGAGAGCACACGATCGATAAAGACCTGAAACATCGAACAGAACGGATCATCCTCATGCGGACCATGCAAAGGATACTCGGCCAGCGGCCAGGTTTCTTCGGCCGGAATCTCTCGAACCGGGATGCCGTAACGGTCGGTGATACGCCGGATGTTCTCGCGCTCGTCGCATTGCGATAGCTCGGTAAACGCCCAGCTATACGCGCGCATCGCCGCGACCTCGCCGCCTCGCTCGCCGAGCAAGCCTGCAAGCGAAGCGACCGTCGCGGAGTCCATCCCTCCACTGAGGCTTACACCGGCCGGAGAGCGCACCCGCAGCTTGCTCGAGACCGAGTTGATCAGAAGCTCGCGTAGATGCTCGGCGTACTCGGTTTCGCGGCGGTAGCGGATTCGTCGATCGGGGTCGGGCTCCCAAAACACCCGCCGCCGCGTTTCCACGCGACCGTCGGATGAGGGACGGAACGCCACTTCCTCGCCCGGACGCAGTTCCTCGATGCCGTTGTAGAACGCACATCCGGGCGGCACCTGCATGCCGGCCAAGTGCCAGGCAACCGCGTGCTCGTTCAGTTTGCGCGGCACCTCCACGAGAGCCAGGATCTGCTTGAGCTCAGTCGCGAACAACACTCGGTTTGCTTCAACGCGGTAGTACAACGATCGCATGCCGAGCGGGTCGCGAACGAGACGCAGCTCCAGCCGCAGCCCGTCCCAGAACGCGTAGGCGAAATCACCGATCAGCCGCGCCGGAGCCTGCTCGCGGTCGAGCTGCATCATCGCAAGGATGAGTTCCGCATCGGAGTCGGCGGGGCTCAAGGGTACGGCTTCGGAACTACGCGCTACTCTCGGCGGGTCGGCGGCGACCAGCGCGGCGCATTCGTCCCGATTGTCGATGCGCGCGTCGCAGACAAGAGCGAGTTCAGTGTTGCGTCCGCCCTCGCAGAGCGTTTCGGCAGCCCCGCCCCCGACCGCAGGCGCGCTCGAACTGTGCAGCGCGAGACCGACCAGACCCACCGGGCCACGGCAGAGGTACGCGGTGCCGTCGCGCCCACGATAGGCGGCGCGCGCCACCATACGACGAAGCTGTTCGCGCTCCACCGTTGCTCCGTTGAACGCAACGATCCCCGCGATCCCGCTCACGTGCGTCTCCCGATCACCGCTAAAACCCACCTTTTTTTAGTCACAACGTTTTAGTCACAACCTTTTAGTCACAACCGGCAATTGTACCGCAAAAGCGTTTACTTTCGCAAAAAATACGAACACTTCGCGAAACTGCTGAATACCGCCGCGTATCGGGATATAATCATGACGCCGCGGTGGTTTCCTGCCGGCACAGCTTGGTGAATTAACTGAGGATGCTTCGAGAGTTATGCGGCGAGTCATTACGCTCATTGCAGGTGCAGTCTTGCCTCTTCTTCTGGGCGGCTGCATACCTCCGTTCGGAAGCTCCGACAGAACCGGCCCGCTCGAGATCCCGATCGAGCAAACCAGCCTCACTCTCGGCTGGGACTACAGTCCTGGCCGTGTCACGCAAAGCGGATCCACCGTCGAGAGCTTCAGACTATATTACCGTGACCGGAAGAGCGCAAACTGGACGTCGGTTGCAACGATTGAGGCCCGCGAAGATCCGGTCTTCATGATTAGCGCCGACGCGGTGCTGGGCGACAACCAAACGCGGAAACTTGAGTTTGGCGTAAGCACGCTCACCGCCGACGGCACGGAATCCCGCATTCATGCCTCCACCGATTTTGAGGCCCGCCCTCACGGCGGATGGTACGTACACTGGAGCCGCCCATGATAATGTTACGCCGAGTTGGTATCGCGCTTGGGTTGTTGATGACGGTCACGCTCGTTGTTCCGGCGACTGAGGCCACGCCCGAGACCGAGCAGGACATCGATCCCGAACGACGTATCCGCGCTCCCGAACGCATCGGAGTCGTATTCAATACATCGAGCATTCTGCTCGAGCTCGAGGAATACCAGGGAGCCGGCATAGGTCTGAAAGGCGTCTGGGAGCATTTCGCCGGCCGTGCGCTGATCGGGTTTCGTCACAGCACATCGAATGAAACAACCCTACTGGACCTTGGCGTTGCCCTCGAGTATCATCCCGCACCCGGGGCGGTATCACCGTACGCCGGCGCCGAGATTGCGCTTGAGTACGTGCGCAATGCGGGCGTCTCTCCGAGTCAACGATCGGTTGCCACTGGTCCAGCGGCGCTTTTTGGGGTTGAGGTGGCGCCGCTCGATATCCTTTCTCTGTTCGCGGAGTACCGCCTTGGGCTTACCGTGAGTTATGCAGAAGCGGGAGACGACAGCACCACCAACTACGCGTTCGGAACCGAACTCGGCAACCAGGGAGCCATCGGCCTGATTGTATATTTTCTGGATCGCCGCGACCGGTAGCCCACCCCAGGAGAGCTATGCTCGAGCGGTGTCCCTCTCGCGCGTTGAATTGCGAATGTCGGCTCATGCGTTCGGGCGGTTGGTAGCACTCAAGGCGCTTACGGGATCACACTACGCTCATCTATGCGCTCATGAATAAATACTACTCAGTCCCGATTGGCTTGTATCCTTGCGAGGCGTATACTGCCTACGTAGGGTAGGAGTATCGCCATGTTAGATCCTGCAGTTGAGTCGCACAAGCCGGTGATTACTCGATACCGCGTTCCGGTTCGCTGTCTGCCGACCGACCTTGACGGCTTCACCATCCTCCAGATATCCGATCTTCACAGTCAAACGTTTCGGATCTCCCCACAGCGTAGCGGTAGGCCGGCGCCGGAGCAGATCGGGGACGGCCTCACACAACTGCTGTCGAAACTTGAGTTCGACCTGGTGGCGCTCACCGGCGACCTTATCAACGGCTCGAGCTCCCGGTATTACGACGCGCCGGGTTTGGCGATAGTCGATGCGGTGGAAAGCCGCGCGCCGGTGTACTACGTCACCGGCAACCACGAATGGAGCGCGCCGTACGGCGAGATGCTGCTCGAGCGCCTGCACGACCGCGGCGTCCGTGTGCTTCGCAACCAGGCCGAGCTTCTGCGCCGGGGCGGCGCAACGCTCGCGGTCGTCGGGATGGACGACATCACCTATTTCGACCGCGACCCCGCGGCCTTCAACGACGCGCTCACCCGCGCGCTTCTCCCGGCGCGTGGGGCCGATTTCACGCTGCTCCTTTCGCACCGCCCCGAGCTCTTCGCCACCTACCGCCGGCACGGCATCGACCTTGCGCTCAGCGGCCACGCCCACGGAGGCCAGGTGCGCCTGCCGTGTGTCGGCGGCTTGTTCGCCCCGGGGCAAGGGCCGCTTCCGCCGTACGACGCCGGGGTGTTCCATGCCGGACGCACCACCATGATCGTGAGCCGCGGGCTCGGCCGCACCGCGTTCCCCTGGCGCATCAACAACCCGCCCGAGATTGTACTGGTGGAGCTCACACGAGAGCTCGAGCGCGATGAGGGAGGACACGCCGATGCCGTTTAGCACGCAGCGCCTCGAGATTCCGGATCTCGTCTTGCTCATTCCGCAGCGTTTCGAGGACGAGCGCGGCTGGTTCATGGAACGCTTCAAGGCGAGCGCATTTT
>PUOW01000061.1 GCA_003552185.1 Spirochaetaceae bacterium | reverse complement strand
CCTTGCCCTCGCTGGAGTCATCAACCCCGCTCACAACGCCGGTGACAGCCTTGTGCGATCCGATAGCGTCGAGGGCAGCGTCGAGATTGTCGTGCACAAGGCCTTTCACCATTTCGGCATGGCCTTTGACCTTGGGACCGGTGTTGAGCGAGTCCATGATAGGGACAAGTGCTTTGACGGCATTGTCGCGTGTATAGGTGCCGTCATGCAGACCCTGGGCCACGTGCATGAAAGCTTTCTCAACTGCTGCCTGGCGGATGTCTTTTGCGCTGACGGTATCGACGCTAGCGGTGGGAGTCTTAAGATTAAAGGTCATGTTGTTTCCTTTCCTGGGTTGGTTAGTGATTCTCACGTTACACGATTCGGGTTTATTGTTAATAAGGATTAATGTTGATTGCCACGAATGCGACTCCTCTCAATGCTCCAAGTTCGGCATAATGTTTGTTATTCATCTTTTCTGCTTCGTCCCTAGCTTCGATTGCAGTGCGAGGCTTGCCCGACACAATAACAATTGAACCATCGAGTCTTCGCATTGCTATTTTATAGTTTTGCATTAAGCGAGTTCCTTTTCTTTGAGCATGTCGGGTTGAACGTCAAACCATACACCATTTGCACCTTGTTCCCAGATTCTGTGGTCCTCCTCTATTTCAAGTGTCGATACAATTTCCCCGTCTTCTGTTTCCGCCATTAGGTTTGCAGGGTAGTAATCACCGCTCCAATCGGAAAGGAAATACTCTCCGCCATCAATTTCTTTCGGTGTTATCGGATCGCCATTGTAGTCAAACTCTACATCATCCTCGCGCCAATACTCTCCCCTGATCCTTATTGCCTCATTATCAACTGAACTTTCGCGCCATTGTTCTTCAATATAGCCGCCCCTGACCCTCATATGCACGGTAAAAACATCTTCAAAGGTGCTTTCATCTGTATGCTCACAGAAATTGGAGTTTTCAAGGCAACCGTCGCAAACTGGCATTTCGTCTACGATTCCACCTTCATCTTCTGCATCATATCCCCGGCCACAACGCTCGCATTCGTCCTGTCCGGCACCTAGCAGACCCGAATAATCGTTTGCGTCAAGTTCCCCCATCTCCTTCACGACAAGGAATCCTGTCCCAGTTGTATCGAGACTCCGGGGGAAATTGTCCAGGTATGGCGCAATATATCCGCCATCTCGACCTTCAATTGCTAACAGATTTGCACCATTCCAATCATTATCTTCGCAACCGATAGAGTCTAAAAATTCCTGCACCATATTCATCGACCGTTCACAGACTCCGTAAATAGGCGCTGCAACGGGGTTCTCGTTCTCCGAAGTCCAGACAACACAACGTGCTGCAACCTTGTTGTGCCGATCCGTCACATACACAATTTGGAATTCACCGCTTGCATATGCTTCGGCGGGGTGGCGCAAGTTACCTTCAGTGTCATAGTGACAGATTGACTCATGCCGCATGCAACTATTTGCCAAGGCTTTTCTTCCATGTGTCGTGCATGGGTTTTCCATGCGGCATTGTTCGCCAATGTAAGCAAACTTAAACGATTCACAATCCGTGCCGGTATGAAGGTTATATTGACGTTCCCCCAGTTCCGCCCGCATTTCATCAACCATTGACTCAACTTCGGAGTCTGACAGATAGGGGAAAATGTGCTTCACCGCTTTACCTGGTTTAACAAGTTTTCGGGCACTGAACCCTTTTTCTCTGTCAGATTCATTTAGCCATAGGCGAACAAGCAATTTCCCTTCCATATATTCAACGTTCGGCCAAGTTCGGGAAATGATTACAGATTCTGCCGTTTGTGTTATCCTAAATTTTAGGAAATCAACAAGACGGCCCGAGAGTCTGTTTCCGGTTTCGGGGTTTACTGGAAGCAGGTTAAACTCGCGCCATGTGTTTGGAAACAGTTTTTCCAGATAATCTTGCGCGTCATGTTCCATTGTCTCGACTCCTTCAGATAGCGATTGCGTTCGGGCTGATTCCCAGTTCCTCATAAATATCGTATGCCGTGATACCGTATGAGTCAAGAATTGATGCAATTTCCTCTGGGTAATCAAAGCATAACTTTTCAAGTTCCTCCAAGTTATTTTGTTTGTAATTACCTTGCGGGTAGAAAATCTCCTGGGGTTCTGGAATCCGTTCAATGGTCAGTGATTGCCAATCCGCCACAATTAGACGGTTCAACAACTCGTTAACAAAAAACAAGTCCTGCGATTCTTTACTGGAGTGTTGCGAATAATACCCTACAGATACATTAGTGCATTCCGGGATACATTCCGCAAAAACTTCGGAGTCGGTATATACGCCAGTGTCATCAGGGCGCATAAAAGGTGCATCAAGGGCATTGGAGAGTGATACCGCGAAAGCGTCGCTTGCAGTTCTGAATCCGCATTGATGCGTGACAATCGACTCCGTGCCGCGCCTATCAAAGCTAATCACCGCTTCAATGTCCTGTAGCCACAAGGGCCAGTCATCAAGCAACGCCCGCGATCCGATGCAGCCCGACTCCTCACCTGCAAACACAACGTATGTCCCTGGGACTCCCGCTTCGACCATGCCTAGCAGAATCCATATCCCCGTTGTGCAATCCGCTCCTAGGCAATTAGAATTGTTATCGTCTGTTGTCACAATGTCATTTTTGATTGTGAGTTTTTGCATACCGTCTTTGTTATGCACTGTGTCATGATGCGCGGTAAACATGATATTTGACTCGCCAATGTGAAAGATATAATTCCCATGCGAATCAGGCTTGCCAAATATAGGCTCAAGAAACCGCTTGCAAAACTTCTTTTGAGTCTTGCTTCCTTCAGGGCGGCGATATTTGAGCATTTCAATTAAACTGTGCATTGTATCGACTCCTCTAGTTGAACAGATAGGGCACAAACAATGCCGCATAACCGATTGCAAACAGGCATATTGCCCCGATCAGATCACCTAGGAAATTACACATTAAATATCTCCAGGATTGTTATTGCGAAGCGTGCCATCAAAACAAGATAGACCGCAAAAACGACACATGCAAAGGTAGAAACATCATGCATCGCGATACTCAACATGCCAGTTAGGAGTCTTGTAAACGTGCATTGCGGCGGCTTCAGCACCTTCAGCAGTTGAAAACTTCGCCAGTGTGACGTTCTGGTCAAGAAACTTTGCGACAAGATAGAACATGGTTTTGACTCCTCTTAGCGG
>PUOW01000399.1 GCA_003552185.1 Spirochaetaceae bacterium | reverse complement strand
TCATCACCACTACCGACCACAACGACAGCTGGGACACGGTGGGCGTGCACGAGAACATCGTAGAGGCCTCATGGGAAGCGCTGGTAGACGCAATCGAGTACTACTACAACAACTACGTGCTTGAACGAGAAGAGCTCGACGACGTCCAAGGTGTCGCCGCGGCGGCCGACGCGGCGGGAGCCTCGGCATAAACCCGCGTGGGGGCAGGTGTAACCTCGCGTGGCGGCAGGCCGGCCGCGATCAACGCGCTGCGGGCTCAGGCAGCCTGCGGGCCTCGATAAGGCCCTGCTTGAGATAGCGAATGCCGGCAACCGCCGCGGTCGCGGCCGAGATCGTGGTGGTGCACGGCACCTTGTTGCGGAGTGCCTCGATGCGGATGTAGTCGTCGTCGCGTTGGGTGAAGCGGCCGAGCGGAGTGTTGACCACCATCGCGATGCGACCGGCCTCCAGGTGATTGAGGATGTTGGGCCGCCCCTCGTGCACCTTGAGTATCACCTCGGCAAACACGCCGTTGTCGTAGAGGTACTGCGCGGTTCCGCGGGTGGCCGCAATGGTAAACCCGAGGGCCTCGAGCTCCCGCACAATCGCGAGCAACGCGGGCTTATCGGCGTCGTGCACCGAGACAAACACGCGGCCGGCGGTCGGCAGCTGCGTCCCGACCGCGGCGCTTGCTTTCGCGAACGCCTCGCCGAAATCGGCTCCGATCCCGATTGCCTCGCCGGTTGAGCGCATCTCGGGGCCCAGAAGCGGATCGAGCCCTCGAAAGCGGTCGAACGAGAACATCGCCTCTTTCACCGCCCAGCCGGTGATGCAGCGCCCCACCCCAACGCCCGCAAGCGGTGGGCCGTCGGCCGCGGAGCCGTTGCCCGGCGGGCGGCCCGCGGGTGGCGCGTCGGCCGGTGCGGCGCCGGCCGGTACAACGTCCGCGGGTGCGCGGGCGGCAGCCGCTGCGTCCGCGGCCGGGATCAAGCCTTGCTGCTGCAGGTTCTCGCCCTGCCAGACGCGCACCGCCGCTTCCACGAGGTCTACGCCGGAGACCTTCGAGATGAACGGCACAGTACGCGAGGCGCGCGGGTTTACCTCTATCACATAGAGCTCGTTGTCCTTGACCGCGAACTGAATGTTCAACAATCCTCGCACGCCGATGTCGCGCGCGATCAACGCGGTAGCTTCCACAATCTGCCGCTCGGTCTCGGGGCTCGACTTATAGGCCGGGAAGACGCAGGCGGAGTCGCCGGAGTGAATACCGGCGGCCTCAATGTGCTGCATCACCCCGCCGACGTACACAAACTCGCCGTCCGCCACCGCGTCTACGTCGTACTCAAAGGCGTCTTCCAAAAACTGATCCACAAGCACCGGCCGCTCAGGGGTTATCACGATGCCCTTCGCGAGAAACTCGAGCAACTCTTCGCGTGTGTACGCGATCATCATGCTTCGACCGCCGAGCACATACGAGGGGCGCAGCAGCACCGGGTAGCCGATCTCGGCGGCGCAGCGCTCCACCTCCTCCGGCGTACCCGCCATGCGATTTGCCGGCTGCCGCAGGCCGAGCCGCGTGATCAAGGCCGCGAACAACCCGCGGTCCTCCACGCCTTGAATGCTCTCGACCGGAGTCCCGACAACGCGCGCGCCGTAGGCCTCGAGCTGCTCGGCCATGTTGAGCGGGGTCTGGCCGCCGAGCTGCACAACCACGTCGCTGAGCCCTTCTTTGCGCAGCACCTCCGCGACATCCTCAGCGGTGAGCGGCTCGAGGTAGAGGCGGTCGGAGACGTTGAAGTCGGTGGAAACCGTTTCGGGGTTCGAGTTGATGATCACAGACTTGACGCCGAGCCTGCGGTACGCCATTGAGGAGAGCGTGCAGCAGGTGTCGAACTCGAGCCCTTGGCCGATGCGGTTCGGCCCGCTTGCGAGAATCACCACGCCGCCGCTACGAAGTGGCTCGCCCTCGTCGACCTCGCCGTAAGTGCCGTAGAAATACGGCGTGTCGGCATCGAACTCGCCGGCGCAGGTGTCGACGAAGTGATACCCCGCGAACAGCCCGAACCCTTCTCGCACCGCGCGCACCGAGCGCTCTTCTTCGCCCCGCAGCGTCGCGATGCGACGGTCGGTGAGCCCCGACGCCTTGGCCTCGAGCAGCAACTCCTCGGTGAGCTCCTCGCGCGAAAGGCGGCGCTCGAGCTCGGCAAGCTCGAGCAGGTGATACAAGAACCAGCGGTCGTACGCGGTGCGCTTCGCGAGGTCCTCGAGCGCCTCGGCGCCTCGGCGCTTGAGCACGGTATAAACCGCAAACAGCCGACGCGGATGCAGGCTGTCGATCATGCGGTCGAGCGTCTTGGCCTCGAGCTCCGGCAGCTCCTCGATGCCGTCGAACCCAAACTCGCAGGCTCTAATCGCCTTGTTGAACGCCTCGGTGAAGCTCCGCCCGATCGCGAGCGACTCGCCGACCGATTTCATCTGCGTGCCGAGCTCCTCGTAGCCGAGCGGGAACTTCTCGAGCTCAAAGCGCGGCACCTTCACCGCGCAGTAATCGAGCGCGGGCTCGAAGCACGAGACGGTTTTGCCGGTGATGTCGTTCACCACCTCATCGAGCGTGAACCCTGCCGCGAGCTTCGCGGCGCAGCGCGCGATCGGGAAGCCGGTGGCCTTGCTCGCGAGCGCCGAGGAGCGGCTCACGCGCGGGTTCATCTCGATCACCACCATGCGCTCGGTTTCGGGGTGCACCGCGAACTGCACGTTCGAGCCGCCGCAGTCTACGCCTATCTCGCGCAGCACCTCGATCGCGGCGGTGCGCATGCGCTGGTAGGTTGCGTCCGAGAGCGTTTGTATCGGCGCCACGGTGATGCTGTCGCCGGTGTGCACGCCCATCGGATCGATGTTCTCTATAGAGCACACGATCACCGCGTTGTCGGCCGCGTCGCGCACCACCTCGAGCTCAAACTCCTTCCATCCCAGAAGCGACTCCTCGAGCAGCGCGGTGTGCGTCGGGCTCTCGGCGAGCGCCCAGTCCAGCAACTGCTCGAAATCCTCGCGCGTGTACGCGATCGCGCCGCCGCGCCCGCCGAGCGTGTAACTGGGGCGGATGATGACCGGAACGCAGGAGCGCTCGAGAAAGGCGCGTGCCTCCTCGAGGTTGTGCACAAATGCCGATTTCGCCGACTCGAGGCCGATGCGGTCCATCGCGAGTTTGAACTCCCCGCGGTCCTCGGCCATTCGGATGGAAGCGGTGCGGGCGCCGATCACCTCTACGCCGTAGCGCTCGAACACGCCCGCGGTCTCGAGATCCATCGTCAGGTTGAGCGCGGTTTGTCCGCCCATCGTGGGAAGGACCGCGTCGGGCCGCTCGGCGCGGATAATCGCCTCGAGGTACGGAACCTCGAGCGGATCCATGTAGATCGCGTCGGCGGTTCCCGGCGTGGTCATGATGGTCGCCGGATTGGGGTTCACCAAGATCACGGTGTAGCCCTCTTCCTTGAGCGCGCGCACCGCCTGATTTCCTGAGTAGTCGAACTCGCAGGCCTGACCGATCATGATAGGTCCGGATCCGATGATGAGAATCTTGTTGATATCGCGCCGCGCGCCCATGCTACCGCTCCTTGAGTGCGTCGAGAAATGCGTCGAAGATCCAGGCCGAGTCGGTGGGGCCGGGAGCCGATTCGGGGTGAAACTGCGCCGAAAGCACCCGACGGCCGCGGTCCATAATGCCCTCGTTGCTGCCGTCGTTCGCGTTCTTGAACCACACCGTGGTCTCGCTCGGGAGAGTCGATTCGTCGACCGCAAAGCCGTGGTTCTGCGAGGTCACGAATACCTTACCGGTGAGCTCGTCGCGCACCGGGTGATTGATGCCGTGGTGGCCGAACTTCATCTTGTAGGTTTTGGCGCCGAGCGCCTCGGCGATGAGCTGATGCCCCAAACAGATGCCGAGCACCGGAAGCCGCCCGACGGTGTCACGCACCAGCGCGACCTGCTGCTGCAGCACCGCGGGGTCTCCGGGGCCGTTCGAGAGAAACAGCGCGTCGGACTTGAGCTCGCTGAGCTGCTCGAACTCGGCATCGCTCGGGATTACCGTGACCTCGGCGCCGCGCTTGGTGAGTTCACGGATGATGTTGGCCTTGAGCCCGCAATCGAGCAACGCGAGGCGCGGGGTGCCGCCTTCGTTAAACACCACCGGCTCTCGTGTGCCCACGGCGCCTACCAGGTTCCGCCCCTCCATCGTCGGGAACGCGTTGAGGTACTCAAGCACGCGCGCGAGCTCCTCGCTCGCGATCGAACCGTCTGATTGATTCGGCGCCTGCAGAATCACGCCGGTAGCGCTACCGTGCTCGCGCAAACACAGCGTAAGCCGGCGCGTGTCTACCCCGCTGATACCCGGAGTGGCGTGCGCGGCGAGAAACTCGTGCAGGCTCTGCCGCCCTGCCGGGATCGGCCCGGTGTAGAGCTTGCGCACGATGAAGCCGGCCGGTTTCACGCCGGTTCTTGCGCACCCGCTCTCAGGGCCTATCTCGCTCCAGTCGGCGGAGGTGCCGTAGTTACCGATATGCGGATAGGTCATCGCGACGAGCTGGCCGGTGTACGACGGGTCGGTCAGGACCTCGTGGTAGCCCGACATCGCGGTGTTGAACACCACCTCGCCGACCGCCTTCTCGCGCGCGGCTGCCGCCTCCGGCGTGACGGCGTTACGCGGGGCGGCTGCAGGGTCGTGCGTTGCCGTCGACTCGGGCCGGCTGAGGTCCTGCTCGAACTCGCCGAGCGCCGGCGCAGCAGCCCCAAACGAGGTTCCGCGAAAGGTTGTCCCATCCTGCAGAATCAGTAGATTGTAATTCGTTTTCATGTTGCGACCTCTGGGCACAAAAAAGCCGGCCTGTTACAGCCGGCATGTCAGAGCGTTAGCCCCTAGGGGAATCGAACCCCTCTTTGATGACTGAGAATCACCCGTCCTAGCCGATAGACGAAGGGGCCATTGATAACTTCCCGGGGAGGACTCGAACCCCCACAGGCAGATCCAGAGTCTGCAGTGCTACCATTACACAACCGGGAATTGTCGCCAACCGCGCATACAATACTCAAACCCGGCCTCATCTGTCAACCCCCGGGTTGCCCCACAGTTGTCCGGCCCGGTGGGCCGCGTGGCCCGCACGGTTCGCGAGGTTCACTCGCTGTGGTACTCCTGCAGGTAACGCACATCGTAGCCCGCGAGTTTCTCGTCGAACTTCAGAAACGGCAACGCCACCACGCTGAAGATGCCGGCGACCGAGGAGCCGGCCGCTTCCAGGATCTCGGCCGTGGCCTTGAGCGTGCCGCCGGTTGCGATGAGATCATCGACGATGAGACAGCGGCGCGGCGGCTTGAGGTCTTCGCGGTGTACCTCGATCTGATCCTCGCCATACTCGAGCGTGAAGCGATTAACGTGCTTGTCGCCCGGAAGCTTGCCCTTTTTTCGAACAAGAATCAGCGGGATCCCGAGCTCATAGGCCAGCGGAGCGGCGAACACAAACCCGCGGGCGTCTATCCCGGCGATGCCCTCGATGCCGCTGTCGCGGTACATCTCTACCATTTTGTCGACGCAGTAACGAAAGGCCTCGGGATGAACCAAGATCCCGGTGATGTCGTAGAACAGAATCCCGGGCTTCGGGAAATCAGGCACTTTGCGGATTACCGCATCGAGATCGTATTCGGTACTCATAACGATCGGTAGCGTAGATGGAATCCCCGCTCCTGTCAATTATTGATGAGGACCCAGGATTACACTATAGTGAGGGCTAACGAAGGACAAGCATGACGGTTGTACTCCCGGTTGCCAGTGGTAAAGGCGGTGTCGGAAAAAGCATTCTCTCGGCCAATCTCGGTGTTGCGCTCGCTCAGGCCGGCAAAACCGTAGTGTTGGCCGATCTCGACCTCGGCGGCTCCAACCTTCATACCGTGCTGGGCCTGCGCAACAAGCATTCCGGAGTGGGGCACTACATCACAAAAGACGCCGATTCAATCGAGTCGCTTCTGGTAGAGACCGAACTCAGCCGGCTGTTTTTCATCCCCGGCGACGCGCTGCTGCCCGGTACCGCGAACCTCCCGTTCTTTCGCAAACAACGCATGATCAAGGAGCTCGGTGAGCTCCCGGCCGATTTCGTGATCCTCGACCTCGGTTCGGGCTCGTCGTACAACACGATTGATTTCTTCCTTACCAACTCCGGCGGGTTGATGGTCTGCACCTTTGAGCCGACCTCGATTCTCAACGCGTACTCCTTCCTCAAAACGGCGCTCCTTCGGCTGCTGTATCGCAGCTTTCCCGCGAAAAGCGAGGAGCGCAGCGTGATCGAGGCGTTCGGAAACGAAAAACTCGAAGGTACGGAGAAGAGCTTTCGCGATCTTGCGCCGAGGCTTCAAGAAATATCGCCTGAGGCGGCCGCGCATGTTGAGAAGCAGATCGAGGCGTTCTCTCCGCGCGTGGTGTTGAACATGGGCCGTAGCGCAGCCGACCTCCAGCTCGGCGCGCGCCTGCGAACGATCTCACGCAACAACCTCGCGCTCGAGCTCGAGTACATCGGTGTACTGCCGTACGAAGAGGAGGTCTCGCGCTCGGTGGTGGAGCGCCGGCCTGAGGTTCTACGCCGCCCCGAGAGCCGCTTTGCGTTCAACATTCACGAGGTGGCGCGTCGCCTGATCGCGGCACCGGTCCCGAACCCTCCCGTGCTATACCCCGACAACGAAGACCTCAAAGCGCTCAGCGAAGAGCTCGGCTAAGCAGGCTCACGGATAGGTACGGCGGTAGCCGGGCGTGCGCGCCGAAACGTCGAGGTCTAGGCCTGAGGTAAGGCCCCGCGAAAGATACTCGTAGCCGAGCGCGGCAACCATCGCGCCGTTGTCGGTACAGAGCGCAAGCGACGGCAGCACCACCTGTAGTCCGGTATGCTGCGTAAGCGCCTCACGAAAATAGGTGTTCGCCGCAACGCCGCCGCCGGCGACCACGGTATTCAACCCGAAGTGCTCGGCGGCCTTCAGCACGCGCGAGACCAGCATATCGATCGCGGCTTTTTCGAACGAGGCACAGATGTTCTCGATCGTGGCCTCGTAGGCCGAGTCGCGAAACTGCTCACGCTGGTTCACGACCGCCGTCTTGAGCCCCGAGTACGAGAGGTCGAACGGATGGTCGCCTTTGTGGAGCCGCGGCGCCGGGAAGCGGTAGGCCCGTGCGTCGCCTCGGCGCGCATGTTTGTCTATCTCAACCCCTCCGGGATAGCCCAGCTCGAAGTAACCCGCGACCTTGTCGAAGGCCTCCCCCACCGCGTCGTCTATCGTGGCACCTACCACCTCCACATCGTCGTACCCTCCAACGCGCGCGATCAGAGTATGCCCGCCCGAAAGCAGAACGCCCAGAAACGGGTACTCTATGTGGTGTTCAAGATGCGGCGCGTACAGGTGCGCAATAATGTGGTCGACCCCGATGAGCGGTAGGTCGAGCGCGTACGCGAGCGCTTTCGCGAACGAGACGCCAACCAGCAACGACCCCACAAGCCCGGGGCGGCAGCTCACCGCGATTCCGTCGAGATCCTTTTGATCGATGCCACTTTCGTCGAGGCAGCCTCGATAGACCGACTCGATCCATTCGGTGTGTTTACGCGAGGCGATCTCGGGCACCACGCCGCTGTAGGGCCGGTGGTACTCGATCTGCGTAGCGACAACCTGCCCAATGAGCCGGCGCCCATCGGCGACGACCGCGACCGCGCACTCGTCGCACGAACTCTCAATCCCGAGGATCGTCATTGTACTGCTGATGCTCGAAGTACTGCGAAAGCGGCTCGAAGCGATAGCCGTACTCCACCAACTGGGGGTAGATCTCTTCAAACACCTCGGCGAGCTCGCTCACCATGACATGACCGATCATCACGGCATGCCCTTGCGTCTCGGCGACCGTGAGGGCCTGGTGAAGCGCAGCCTCGATAGCTTCGCGTTGCGGGTCGTGGTCTAAAAACACATCGCGCTCCATAAACGGTATCCCCACCTCGGCCGCCACGCGCGGTGCCGCGCTGAGATGGGTCGTGCGGCTGTCCAAGAAGAACAATCCGCGTTGATGCAGTTCTTCAAGAACTGCCTGCATTATATCCTCGTCTTGCGTAGCCCGCGATCCCATGTGGTTGTTTACCCCAACCACCGGAGGCAACGACGAGAGGTTGCGTTCAAGGATCGCGCGCGCATCGTCGCCGTTTTGCCCGAGCTCTATCGCACCCGGCCCGGGGTCGGCATCGTTCAGAGCCTCCATGGGCTGATGAAGAATGAGCTCCAACCCGGCCTCGGCGGCCGCCTCGGCAACCTCGCGCGAGCGTGCAAGATGCGGCAACACCGCGACCGTAAACGGAAACTCGAGTTCCAAAAACGGCTCGAGCTCCTCGAGGTTTGCACCGGCGTCGTCGAGCACAAAGTACAACCGCGAAGGCTCCTCCGGCCGCGGCATTGCCCACGGCACGAGCCCCGGCGGCGTCACGTCCGGTTCCGGCACGGTGCGCTCGTCTTCCGGCGGTTGCTGCGGGACACGGTGATCCTCGGCTGCCGGACCCGAAGCCGAGGGCGCCTCGGTGCGATCCCCGGCGCGGGGCGCATCGCCGCCGGCGGTTCCGTCGGCTCCGTCGGGTTCAGGCCGCTCCCGATCCTCGGTGTGCCCTACGCCGAGCTGCGGATCGTCGGGCGGTGCATCCGGCAGAAAAGCCAGAATCAGCGCAAGCAGCACGCCAACCGATGCGGTAAGCGCGTACAGCCGTAGAACGCGCCGACGCTGCTCCGCACGCGTGCGAGCTCGCCTCCGAGCGGGTCGCCCGGAGGACCGCGTCTGCTCATCGGATGTTCCGCCGTTGCCGCGGGTTTTCTCGGACCGGCCCGAGGTTTGTTTCTTCGCCACCGAGCTCTAAGCTATCGCGCCGGCCTTCCGCCGTCAAGCGACGCTTACGCGAGCTTTACGCCCGCTCGCGCGAACCGCGGTGCGAGCTTCCGCGCGAGCCCCCGCCCGAGCCGCGGTGCGAGGCTCGCGCGTGCTCGCGCGCGAGCCAAAAAAACCCCGCAGCCTGCCGGCGCCCGGGAAGCGCCGACAGGTGCGGGATAAGGGTAAGGAGGGAGAATGATCCAACCTAAGAGAACTAGTTAAAGATGTACTCGCGCATCTCGCCCGCCTGCGCGCGGAGCTTGCGCATCGCCCGCATCTCCACCTGCCGAACCGTCTCAGGCGAGATTCCGAGCTCGTCGCTGATGCGCTTCAAGGTGTAGCGCTCGCCGCCGTAAAACGCAAAGCGGTACATCAGCACCTGCTTCTCTTTGCCTTTCAGGCGGTCGAGAAACCGAAGCGTTGCGTCTCGAACCGTCTCGCGCATCACCGTGATGTCGGGCGCGTACGAGTAGTCTTCGAATACATCGTGGAACGTGCCGGAGTCGTCGTTGATGTCGCTGTCGAGCGATACCACGGCGTTTGAGATGCGCAGGATATCTTCCACCTCGGCCGAGGTCATCTGCACCTCTTCGGCGACTTCCTCCGTGGTGGGCTTACGCGAGTGCTCTTGGCTGAGCACCGTGTACGCCCGCTGAATCCGCTTGAGCGCGTCTTCCTTGCGATGCGGGAGGCGAATGGGGCGGCGTTTGTTGCTGAGCGCGCGCGTGATCGCCTGCCGAATCCACCAGGAGGCGTATGTGCTGAATCGCACGTTCTTCCGATAATTAAACTTCGACGCCGCTTTCAGCAGGCCGATATTGCCTTCCTGCACCAGGTCTATCAGCGAGACGCCGGGGCCCACATAGGCCTTCGCGATCTTGACCACCAGCCGCAGATTGGCTTCCACCAAGCGCCGCCGAGCGTCCTCGTCGTTGTTTTCAATGCGTTTCGAAAGCTCCTGCTCCTCTTCGAAGCTCAAGAGCGGGGTTTTCTTTATCTGATCGAAGTAAGACTTAAGCAAATCATCTTGAGTTTCTGTTCGTACGGCTTTCTTCTGCATACAAATCTCCTACACACTGATTAGCAATCAACGTGCCAACCAGAAGTAAAGAGAAAAACCAATATATATCTTTGTCGTGAAGAGAGTTACAAGACCGTAATCAAAAAGGCTCCACCACGGTGGAGCCTGCTGTATACAAATGTGTACGTCGACGGACGGGCAAACTATAGCGTTATTACTACACCAGCGCTATTGCTACACCACCTCAGCGCCCCGAGAGCTCGCGGTACAACACATCCCCGAGGCCGAACTCTCCGGTTTTCGCCATGAGCTTCGAGTACTCATCATACAACATATCTTCGAAGAATTCTTCCGCCATGCCGCCGTGCAGCAAATCCGACTCGGAATCGCGCGTTGCGCGCATCGAGTCGAGCATCTGCTTGATAAAGATTGCCTCAAACTCCTGAGTGACCTCGCGTAAGCGCGGGTCGTCGCCGGCGGCCCCGTCCGTCGCGGTTCCTGCACCCGATTGCGCCGCGCCTGCCGGCCCGCCGCTGCCGTGTGGCGCGCCTCGCGAGGCCTGCGGCACTCTTCGCGCGGCGGCGTCTAATGTGTGAAACCGAGCGAGATCGGCCGAGTATGACTCCATAACTGCCTCCGATTACCAGCCGCTATCGCTTGAGATTTGCGGCGATGCCGAGCATTGCGTCCGAGGTTTGAATCGTCTTTGAGTTCATCTCGTAGGCACGCTGGGCGACGATCATGTCGACCATCTCCTGCACAACATCGACGTTCGAGGTCTCGATAAACTTATGCTCGAGATGACCCATACCGTCGAAACCCGGTTGCGCCGCGATGGGGTCGCCCGAGGCCGCATTATCAATGAAAAGATTATCCCCAATCGCCTGCAACCCGGCCGGGTTGGTGAAGCGGTACAGCTCCATTTGCCCCACCTCCACCGGGTCGTCGATCCCGGGTAACTCTACGAAGACACGGCCGTCCTTGGTGACGTTCAGACTCTCGTGCAGAAACCCTTCCGGGAGCACGATCTCCGGCATCACGCGGTAGCCGTCGTCGGTCACCAGTTGCCCCTCGGCGTCGATCTTGAACGCACCGTCGCGGGTGTAGGCGTAGCTGCCGTCGTAGCGCATCACGCGAAAAAAACCTTCGCCGACGATCCCGAGGTCACCGGCGTTGCCGGTGTTCTCGAGCGAGCCTTGCGTGAAGATCTTTTGCGTGCCGGCAACCTTGACGCCGGACCCCACCTGTGTGCCGACCGGCACCAGCGTTTCCTCGGTCGCGGGTGTGCCCGCGATGCGCTTCGTTTGGTAGATGAGGTCTTGGAAATCGGCCCGGTTGCGCTTGAACCCTGTGGTGTTGACGTTCGAGAGGTTGTTGGCAATCGTGTCGATGTTGAACTGTTGACCGGACATCCCGGAGGCGCCGGTCCATAGCGAACGCATCATAGCGCGTTACTCCTTGCTCGCGGTTTGCTCGCGGTTTGCCGCCTCGGTTAGAGGCGCATCGTGTCGTTAATGAGCCTGCCGGTGAGGTCGTCATGGGTCTGTATAACCCGCTGATTGGCCTCGTAGGCTCGGTTTACTTGAATCATCTCGACCATCTCGGTGACCGGGTTTACGTTGGAGGTCTCGAGAAAACCCTGCAGTACCTTCGGCCGCTCGTTGTTTTCCAGAATCTGAGGCTCGCCGCTCTCCCAGGTGTCGCGGATCAGGCTCGAGCCTTGCTTCTCCAAGTGGCGCGGGCGACGGACGTTTACCAGGCGCAGCCGGTCGACCTCTTGCGCGTCCTCCCAGCGATTCTCGGTCATCGAGATGAGCCGGTCATCGGGGAGCGCGCGGTTTTTGAGCACGCGACCGTCCTCGTCGATCTTGAAGTTGTTCTCGCGCACCCGGATCATCCCTTCCTCGCCCATGACCGGATAGCCTTCCTGCGTCACCAAGATGCCCTCGGGGCCGAGCATGAAGCTGCCGTTACGGGTCAGCCGCTCACCGTACGGCGTGTCGACCACGAAGAATCCCTCTCCATCGAGCGCAAGATCGAACGGGTTCTCGGTTTGCTTGACCGAGCCTTGCTCAAACACGGTGTAGCTTTCGTTTTGCTCCACACCGGTGCCCAAGCGCCCGACGACCGGAGCGGTGTCGATCTGGCCGATTGGGTCCATCCGCAGCGGCACACGCTTCACGCCGTCGTCGCTGAAGCGGCGAATCATCAGCTCCGGGAACGCCTTGTGTACCGAAACGTCGCGCTTGTAGCCGGTGGTGTCGGCGTTTGCCAAGTTGTTTGAAAGCGCGTCGAGGCGATGCTCTTGAGCCCGCATCCCACTCGCGCCGGTATACCATCCGCGAACCACCTCGCGTACCTCCTCAATCGGTGCTACTCTTGATTATCGGGAAATGCAAACCCCTACTTGATACGGTTGCAGGTAGCAGTCTCGTCGGCGTGGTGTCGCGGGTTGCCTATCCCGGGGCTCACCTGGAGCCGCCGCCACGAACCGAGACTCACGCGCCGAGGTCAACGACCTCCACGAACGGGCTACCGGTTCTAAACCGCATCTCGGCCTCAGACACAAAGCTTCGCTGCCACGCCCCCCACGGACGCAGCGAGAGACTCTGATAAACCGAGCTGTAGAGCATGTATTCTCGTAGCCGAAGCAGGTGTGGGAGATACTCAAGCAGCCTCCGGGGAAGCTCCCGCTCAGTTCGGTATCCCTCGAGAAAACACCTCCAGACCTCACGCGCGGCGCCGAGGTCCATATTCGCAGGGTCCTTCCCGAGCATATAGTAGAACAGATACACCGCAAGGTCGTAGGCGTACCAGTGATACTCTGAGTCGTCGAAATCGATCACGGTTAGCCCTCGCGGTCCGTAGAGCATGTTGGCGAAGTTGTAATCGCCGTGCACCAGCCCGAACTCTTTCGGATCCCGCGGGAGAGCGCACAGCTCCTCGATGAGTTTGCGAAACAGCGGCAGCACCCAGCGTTTCTCACGCGGAAGAACGCGTTTCGCGTTGGTGATGTAGTCGTTCTCGTCCCAGTTCGGACGCTCGAGCCGGCGGCCGAGCGTCGCGGTGACGTGATGTATCTTCGCGAGCACACGACCGGCTTGGTGGTACTCAACCGGCCCCTGCCGCACCTCGTTCCACTTGAGCCCGGCCGCTTTCTCGAACGCCACGATGTAATAGGCCCCGCCGCCGATCCGGACGCGCTTCACCACCGGGACGCCGGGCAAGGCGGCCGGCGGCGCCACTGGCACACCGCGCTCGGCGAGCGTGGCAACGAGCTCGATCTCGGCCTTCACGCGTTGCAGACTGCGCCGCGCCGCCGGTGTTATGCGCAGCACAACCGGCGCGTCGTGGCACGATATTTGACAGACCCAGTTACGGTAGCCGCCGAGCTCCTCCATGGTCCAGACCTGCATCGGGTAGGTCCGCTCGAGGATCGCCGGAATCTCGTTTCGGATTTCTTCGATCGTGTTACGATCCAAAAAACGCTCCTTACGCCGACACCGCGTGTGCTCGCCGCCCGCAATCTTGTAGCCTGGTACTATCATAGCCCCTCGCCTACTAGTATCGGCCGCTTCCGGCGATTCTTGGGTACCGACACGAGTGTTGTGGTTGCATCTCAGGTTGTTTTCCGGTTATACTCCGCCGAAAATACGGCAGCATAGATAGCCTTGCCAGGATAGCTCAGAGGCAGAGCAGCTCACTCGTAATGAGCAGGTCGTGGGTTCGATTCCCACTCCTGGCTAACCGCCCGCCGCTCCTGGCGTCGGTTCTCAATTCGTATCGGCCCGACATCGTGGTTACGCAGGAGGGCCGACGCCCGCAATTGCGAGAGCTGGAACTAGAGCTCAGCGGCCTTTACTTGATCGACCGCCACACGGATCGAACAGGCTCGAGTAGCGGCCGCGGACGCTACCCATCCGACCATTTCGCGGTGGTATGTGATTTCGACCTATAGCGAGCCGGCGGTCAGGTCACCGCCGGCGTAGCTCGCTGCGCACGCTTCACTCGCACGAGTTGAAGCAGCACCACGATCCCGAGAGCAACTATACCACCGAAGTCGGACACCAAGCCCGGAACCAGAAGACTCAGCGCCGCAAGTAGCGCCAGCAGCCGCTCATGCGGCAGCGCGTGCGTTATGAGGTAGCCCTGCACCGCGGCCGCGAGCCCTACAACCCCGATCGCGGCGGTGAGCGCCGCAATCGCCACGGTGAACCCGGTAGCATCAATAAACAGCATGGTTGGGTTCAACGCGAAGACGTACGGGATGATGAAACCGGCAAGCGCTAGTTTCAGCGCGGTTAGCCCGGTCTGAAACGAGTTGCCGCCGGCGAT
>PUOW01000011.1 GCA_003552185.1 Spirochaetaceae bacterium | reverse complement strand
TGTTTTTTTTATTTAATCCTGCACATCCTGTTGAATCCTGTCCCACTGTCTTTGCCGTTTACCGCCGTCCTGTCTGTTATCTTTCTCATTTTCTTCTAATCCGTGTAATCTGTGGACAGCCGGTTCGTCGTTGCCGTTCTTTCATCTTTTCCCTTTCCGCCGTTCTCTGCGCCCTCTGCGCCCTCTGCGGTCAATCCGTAGCCGTTGCCGTAGGTCGTTCTCCTGATTTCCTGAGTTCCAGATTAGTTGTCGTTGCCGTTCGCCGTTCAACCTTGAACCCTGAACCTTGAAACCCATCCGTTCCTAAAACAGTAGCACCGGGGGACCGAAGGAAACCCGGGGAAACTGGAACATCACACAAACAAGCAGAGCCCCGAAGGCGGCGATTCAAACTTTTTTTTGTATAACGAGCGAGCAACAAATAACCGGCAACAAGCAACAGTTTTTCCTTAGAACCAAAAACAGCCTTTTAAGCCACACATGGCGCTTTCTTCGTCGTATCTTCCAAATAGTAAACCACTTGCTCCGGTCCGACCCCAGACTATAAATCTCATTTTTTTCTCTTGTTCATTTTACAGGCGTGGCTCTTCTCCATGTCCGGTTTGGTCAATCAATATCACGGACTTCGTCTGTTGCCTCCAATAACACCCTAAATCCAACACTAGCAGAACGCAATTGAGGAATAAAACTGCCCCTGAAAATCGAATTGGCTTGAGCTGCTTCTGAATTATAGCATCCGCCACGAACAACGATTTCATCTGCAATATCTTGTCCCTCACGTTTAAACCAATCATACGTCCATTCCCACACATTCCCGTAAATATCAAATATCCCCCACGGATTGGGGTTTTTTCGGGCTACCGGTTGCGGACCGCCATCATTTGGAGTTCGTGTATCTTTATACCATGCATATTTGCCTAATGAATCGGCAGCCTCACCAAAAAAAAATGGTGTTTTGGCTCCAGCCCTGCTGGCATATTGCCATTCAATTTCCGTAGGAAGACGGAATGACGCCCCTATTTTTTCGTTAAGTTCATCTATGAATAAATTCGCCTCGTACCAAGACATGTAATTCGCCGGAGTTTCATTACCACGCCCAGCATAAGGCTGGTTTTCCCATGGACGTTTATCCATCAAGGCTTCCCACTGAGCCTTAGTTACTTCTGTAATGCTTAAATAAAACGGGTTTTCTATCTCTATACTCTCGTGTAGCCTTCTCTCATTTTCAACATTTCCCGGGGGAATTAACATAAAATACATGTAAACCCCCTCTGCAAGTTCAATTTCCAATTTTGGGGATATATTCCATTGCTCGGCCGCTTCTATTTGTTCAGGTGAAGGCTTTATTTCCTGCACCCTGTTACTGATAAAATTCACATCTTCAGCATCTTTCGGCAAAAAAACACAAAAAACACAAAAAACAAGGAATAATATTGCAGCCGCACAACCCGCCGCCACAAGCTTGACCGCCAGACTCCGCTTATGCCTTGCACGATCAACATGTGCTCGTGGTGTTTCTCTTGTTGTTCCCTTTCCTCCAATGGCTGCTATGCAGCGAATGAATTTGGTTCCTCCAATCAGCCATAAAGGATGCCCGACAACCAGCAATAATATAATAGGCATAAGAAGAGGCTCAATACTTTCAATGGAGTAAATCCCTATGGATCCATCAGCCCTAGCATATTCCACAGAGCCACCCGCTGTGAAAGCATACAAGTTCCCGGCCATCATAACTATTATCCACATAATAACTAGACTCAGTAAGGTGTAATATGCAACCCCGCTCTTGGTAGGCCGTTTCCCTTGTCGGCATTTATCAAAATAATAAATACCTATAAGCAACGCAAAAAAATAGATCCAAGCCGAAAACCATGCCAACTCCGGTGTTGTCTCAACCGCAATTACTAGGGGCGAAAAATGGATGTTTTGAATAACCTCAAGAGAATACAAGTTTTCTCCCTCCATAATTAAGATATAGAAAGAAAACAGAAGCATTATACTTATCATCCCCAAGCTGACAATGTTTGTCCAGAACAGGAATATATACAATTTGTTGCTAGAAAAACATTTTAAATCCAGATCTGTTGCCATATCTTACTCTCCAATTGATTTTCTCACTTTTAAAATGCAAACAATTATTGAATGAAACACACCTCTAAATACTTCTCCTTGTCCTTGGAGACTCTGAGAAATGCGTCTTTAACGAGGTGACTTATTTAGTGCAATCTATCCATTTGTATTTACTTCCTTTATCCGTAACCACCTGAGCTCGAACACCCTGAGAAGTGTATTCACACTCGGGATAATACTTATACCAAACAGGTGCACCTCGAAGTAGTAACATTTTGGTTCCACGGTATGCCGTGACTGTTTCAGAGCTAGTCCATCTTGAACCTACCGGGTAGCAAATCGATTCTCGGACGCAATCTGTACAAGCTGCATGTTTTGAAACAATTTCGGCGCTAGCAGTAAGTGCTGCCGTACCAGCTTTATAATATAACTCTGCGGCTTGCGTCACAGTTTGCGTTGCAAGCAACCCGGAGGCCCCCCCAACCCTCAAAGCAAGTTGGTTTACATGTTTTAATATTTTTTCCTTTGATTTGCCAGCCAAACGACTAGCCGCTTCTTCATCCCCCTGATAAGCATCATAAAGTTCACGCACAGTGTTAATTGTATCAACTAAATCTTTGGCATCTTTCGCATATTCAGCGGCACGAAGCAATTCTTCCATAACATCTTGTGCTTGTTCTTCAGTAAAAAGACCCAAGGAATCTGTAAAAAACATCGGCCGTCCTCCCACGTACTCATACAAATTCCACCCATCCACATACCCCAACGGGTCCCTCTGCAGGAACCGACCCAATTCCGAACTCATCATCCGGTTTCGGTAGTAATACAGCCCCGTCTCCGGATCCAATCTTCGCCCCTGGAACATGTAAACGTTGCCCACTGTGCTTGCGGGGATCTCCTGATCGCCGACATCAAGAATGGTAACTTTGCCATATGCCGTATAACGGTACCGCTCCACAACAGCGCCGTTTTCATCTGTCAGCGCCCGGACATTATACATGTTGTTCGTATGGTAGTAATACGTGTCGTTGCCCGCAGTCAGCGTGATCGGCTCGTCGATGTAGTTGCCGTAGGTAGAGCCCGCCGTGACGGCGCCCCGGCCATCCCGCTCCTCCACCACCGGCCAGCCGTCGTACACATACTGCGTCG
>PUOW01000231.1 GCA_003552185.1 Spirochaetaceae bacterium | reverse complement strand
TGGATGGGCGTGCTCAGCGCCGAGGAGTGAGCACGAGGAGCGATCGGTATGATGCCTGCTGCGGTGTTGACAGTTCGAAAGAGCGCTCTCGTGATTCTGCCGGCGTTGGTGGTGGCCGTGCTCCTGTTGGGATGCTCGAACCCCTTCGGCTCGTCCGGCGGCGGCGGTGGTAGCGACGACTCGGGCTCGGAGGAGGCGCCGGCGGATCACGGCGGCTCGGGTGGTGACGATGCCGATGACAACGAGGGTGGCGAACGCACCGCCGGTGAAGATGAGAACGCCGGCTTTGCCGGTGTGGGCGTACGTCTCGAGCAGGCTGAGGATATCGAGGAGTTCTTCGACGGCGGGCAAACGAGCGTGACCGCCGGTGAAGAGTTTACATTAGACGCAGCCGCGATTGATGACGCCGAGAGTTTCAGCTGGCGGGTTGAGAGCACGCCGGTCTCCGACGGCATTTCTCTGGACGGACTCGGCACGATATCCGTTCAGAATGGCGGCCGAACGCTTCGGTTCATTCCGGAAGCGAAAGCGGCGGGACGGACGATCTCGGTGATCCTGGAACTGCAGGGCAACAACGGAATGTGGTATTCCGGTACGCACCGCGTCACTATCGATGCGCCGTAACGCCGGAAGCGCCGGCGTCGGGGGCTACAGCCGGTGGGGCTTGGTGCTTCGGCCTGCACTCGGTTATGGTAATCGTATGGCCCGAGCAGTCGCTGTAGGCTTGGTGGCGGTATCGCTATCGATCGTCGCCGCGTCCTGTGGCGGTGGAGCGTCCGGTTTCTCCGGTCCGCCGCTGCCGGAGTTTGAGCCGAAAACCCCCAACGACGAGTTCTACGACAACGACGGCTCGATCTCTCAGTGGAATATGACGAGCATCGAGATGCCGCATGCCTGGGGGACGTTGTTTGCCGACGAAGTAGCCGCAGAGGTGAACGACGGGAGTTTCCCGTTCTCTGTGGTGGTGGCGGTGCTCGATACCGCGGTGAACGTTGAGCATGGGGATCTCACAGCCAACCTGATCGACGGTTATAACCTGCTTCCGGAAAACGGCGATGAGATATCGGTTGGGCGGTTCAGCGGAGCCGGTTTGTCGGGGGATCGGCACCACGGCTCGCATGTTGCGGGCGTTATCGGGGCGGATACCGACAATGAGAAGGGCATCGCCGGAGTGGGGTGGAACCAGTTGCAGGTGATGCCGGTGACGGTGTTGAACGACGACGGCAGTGGCTATGTGGAGGATCTCATAGACGGGCTCATGTTCGCCGCAGGTCTCACCAAGGATGGGGAGCCCGCACCTGCGAGGCCTGCCGACGTAATCAATCTGAGCCTGGGGCTGGGGGGCGACGTGCCGGCCTTGCGAAACGCGCTGCAGGACGTGGTGGATGCGGGGATCACCGTAATTGCGGCGGCGGGTAACGACGGGTGCGGTACGGATCTTGTGTATCCGGCGCGCTATCCCACTACCGTCGCGGTAGGCTCGGCGAATCCTCCGGACAACGCACGGGCTCCCTATTCAAACTGCGGCGACGCGCTCGATCTCGTAGCACCCGGGGGAAGCGGGCTATCCGACGGTTATGAGGGAATATACAGCTTGAGCGCCGACGGCGATGACGGCTATATCGAGTTGACCGGAACATCGATGGCAACCCCGCACGTCGCCGGTGTGGCCGGGTTGCTGTACGCGGTCTCGGATTCTATGACCCCGGCCCGCGTGGCGCGGATACTGCGCGAAACCGCTACGCCGCTGCCGCACTCGAACTCAGACCCAAATACCGAGTACGGGTGGGGGATGCTGCATGCTGAACGCGCGTTACGGCGGGCGCTGATGCATCCGTTTGGGCCGTACGAAGACGACGGCTCGGCAACTACGCGCACCTTCAGAGCCTTCGGGTTGAGCGCTGAAAGCACGAGCGAGTCAGGCGAAACCGGAGCCGAGACCCTGAGCCGTAAGCCCCCGGCTTCCAAACCCGATCGGTATCGCAACGATCGCGTGGTTCTCACGATCAACTCCGAGTGGTATGCGGCTACCGGCAGAACCGAGCGACGGGAACGCTTCGCAGAGATCTCCGATGCCCATGGACTCCGAGCAATTGTCGATAGAGGTCATCGCTTTCCACCGGCGCTACTCACCGGCGCGCACGAGCCGAATCAAGAGTTGCTGCAGGCGCTCGCGGCCGAGCCCGAGATTGAGTCGGCCTCGTTTGACTCCTACGTGAAACACCTAAGCCGGTGAGCCGGCCGTGCCGCGCTCGAGTCGCGGCTCTCCGGGGGCTGCCGCCTCTGCCCGTTCCGGTGCGTCTCGGCGCGCCCGGGTGCGCTTCGGCTTTGCGCGTCCGGGGGCCCGGGCGTTTGTGACGGCTCGGGCTTCTCTCACAGCATCTCGAGCAGGGTGCGGATTGCGCCGAGGTGCCAGGCGCCGTGTGCGATCTGGCCCAGTGTGCCCGGTAGCACCATCGGAGCGTCCCACGGGACCTCGCCACTGAGCGCCTCGCGGAGTCGGGTGTACTCATCTCGGAGGTCGCTTCGGAGTTGGTCCCACTCGGTTTGGGTGACGCTGCGCGTGGCCCAGCTTCCTTCCCAATCGGCGTCGGGGTAGGGGTTTTCGCCGCGAAAGGCTCGGTTTGCGAGCGAGAGCGCGAAGCGCAGATGCGCGGTGTGCGCAGCGACCGTGGTGCCGTCGCTGCCGAGCGGAGTGCCGGCCTGTTCAAACGAGACCGCGTCGAGCGTCCCGAGCACGCCGGTCTCGGGTGCGTTGTCGGCGAACCACGGCATCTCGGGGTTTTCGGGGCCGACATAGGCTTCCTGGAGCAAGGTGAGCACTGCGTCGCGCAGTAGATCCGATGTGATCGTTTTCATGGGGACCTCCGCAATCAGTTTCGCGTGGCGTAGCTTATAGAGTATACTCCCGATCTGTGGATTGCGCAAGGGTTGGGTTTCCAAGACAGTCGAGGCTATCGGCGATTAAAGGCAGCGCGTTGAGACGAGTACCGCGCGGTGCTGCGTGCGAAAGCGTGTTCTGTACCGTGAATCGCGGGAAGATGGCTGGTCGCCTGGTTGTTGCGCTTGTGTTCGCGTTGCTGCTTGCCGCCCCGGCAACACCGGCGGCGGCCGACGAGGCGTTCCGTGGGTACCGGAGCATCGACACCGAGCATTTCCGGATCATCTACGAGCCGCGCGATCGCGAAAGCGCGGCGGCGATCGCGGAGTATGCGGACGAGGTCTACAACCGGCTCGGCGAGTTCTTGGAGAACCGGCCGCGTCGACGGATCCGGGTCTGGATCAACGGACGCACCGACGCCGCCAACGGATACTTCATGCCGCTGCCTCCGAATCATATCGCGGTGTATGTGGCAAGCCCGTCGGTCCCGTGGACGGGAGCGCGCACCGCGGACTGGTTGCGTCTGGTGTTCGTCCATGAGCTTGCGCATCATCTCCACTTCATGCACGACGGCGGGGCGCGAGGCGTACTCAGTCGCGTGTTCGGCGAGCCGTTTTTGGCGCTGCCGGGGGCGTTCCTGCCGGGTTGGGCGATAGAAGGCATCGCGGTCGACGCCGAGACGCGCTTCACCGAAGGCGGGCGTGGGCGTTCTCCATACTTCGAGCATTACTACGCGGCCCCGATTATCGAAGACCGCATGTTCGATTACGCTCGCGCGGGCTTTGATTCCTATCGTCCTCCGCGTGGGCGGTTTTACGTCGCCGGGTATCTGATGGTCGATTACTTGATCGATGAGTACGGCGAGGATGTGATCGCCCGAATCCACCGCGAGTATCTCCGGCTGCCGTTGCTCAGTTGGGACCAAGCGATTGAAAGCGTTACCGGAGTATCGGCCGAGCACCACTATCTGTTTATGACGCGTCGGCTCGAGGAGCGTTACCGCGCGCGGCGTGAACTCCCCGACGGGGAGGCGGTGAGCCCGGAACTCATCGGCAATTACCATCTACCCCGCGTCGCCGGAGGCGCACTGTATTTCTACCGCACACGGCCCGATCGTCCCGCCGCGATTGTACGTGTGGGCGTAGACGAACTAAAGGCGAGTCATGGGGAAGCGCGGCCCGGCGACGCCGTTGGGTTTCAAGAGGTCGTGAGGACCGGAGCGCTCGTCGACGGCGACAGCTTCGACGTATCGGCCGACGGCACTCGCATACTGTTCAGCAGCTATCGCTCCAGTCCACGCAGCGCCGGGCCCACGCGCCAGGATGCGACCCTGTACCTGTGGGAACGGGGGCAGGGTGTGCGGCGCGTAACTCCGACAACTGCAGCGGAGGCGGAGATCGGGAGGGCCGGCGGCTACTACCATCCGGTGTTTGTGGGCGAAGGTCATGCGGTGGCGGTGCAGCGGCGCGGGGCGGAACAGCTCCTGGTCTGGGTAGATCTTGCGACAGGTACGCCCGCGCCGCTGTACGAGCCGGGCGGGGGCCGGCGGCTGTACTGGCCGCAACCGTCGCCCGACGGGGCCCGGTTGGCGTTCACCGAGAACGCGGGCGGCGTGCAGAGCGTGTACGAGCTTGAGTTGCCGAGCGCCGGGCGGCGGGCGAGCGAAGCGCCGCAGCGCATCCCGACACCGGAGCACCGCCCGGCGTACCGAGCGCGTTACGCCGGCCCGGATCGTCTGTTGTTCAGCCTCGAGACGCGAGCCGTTTCCGATACCGGAGCCCAGCCTCGGGCGGAGCCGGGTGCCGACACCGGAGGCCCGCTGGTGCTGCATGAGTGGAGGCGCTACGCTTCGGGCGGGGAAGCCAACCCGCGCGCGGTGTATGCCGACCGAGTGGGTGTGCTCGCAGCCGAGGCGTTTGAGGACACGTTGCTCTACGCCACCTACCGAAGCGACGGCTACGCGGTACGCAGCGTCGCGATCGATGAGCTTCCGGCCGGCGTCGAGGAGTCTCGGCAAGAACGCGGTGCGACACGCGAGACCGGCGTTGGAGATGAGAATCCTCGAGTCACCGGTGCGCCCGAAGGTTCGACGCGCGTTCAAGCTCCATTGCCGGGCGAGCGGCGCTTTATCGACGCTCCGCGAATTGGGTTTCGGTTGCCGATTCCGACCGCTGTGGGCGGAGTGGAGCAGGACCTCTACTGGGGCGGGGGCATTTTTGCGCTCGGCGGTTCCTTCACCGATCCTGCCTCAACTCATCTGGTCGCGAGTTATCACCCTACGCTTGGGCAGCCGTACCTTGATCTGAGCACGAGCCTTCGTTATGGGCGGCTGGGGTTGAGCCTCGCGGCACGGCATCGATACGGGACGGTGGAAGCACGACGCGATAGCCGGGTACCGGAGCTGCTCGAAGATTTCGCGGAGCAGCGCACCGAGCTCGACCTCACGCCCAGTGTGGTGCTGTACGGGGTGCGGGAGCGCGGTGTGGAGCGGCGTGTTTCGCTGTACGGCCTGGCTTCCTACACCGCGCTGCAGCTGTCGGAGGAAGACTTCAGTTTGCGCTTCGATACTCCCGCCGGCGGCTGGTCGCGGGAGCTTATCGAACTCGGCGGCGGCGTGAGCGCCGCCCGCAGCGGTCCACGGTCGGAGCGCGATCTTTACACGCCGCGTTTGCTTTCGACCCGCGTGCAGCTAACGGGAGATCTGCCGGAGTTCGGGCGACCGCGCGACGGCCTCCGGCCGCGCCTCGACACCGAGGCGGCGGCTCCGCTCGGGGCGTCGGGACGCAGCCTCTCGATCACCGCCGGGTCGCAGTACTCAACCGGCACGGCGCGAATCCGAAGTCCGTACGAGCCGCCGGGGTTCGACGGCCCGATTTCGGATCACGGGTTGCCGGGGTGGCTGCGCGCACGGCTCTCGTACCGCCGGACGCTCGCGCTTACCGACATCCCGCTGCGGTTTGGGTTTCACATCGGCGGCTTCGCGGCGGCGGTGTTTGCTGAGCGCCAAGCGGGGTACGATCTCGAGGCGCAACGGTTCGAAGCGCAAGACGCCGTCTACCTCGGGGCAGAGCTTCTCACCTTGCTCGGGTACAACATCGGGCGCTTCCCCCTGCGCACCGGAATCACCTTCAAGGTGGAACCCGACGAACCGGTGGAGGCCCGCTTCTACATCGGCTTGTGACGGCGCGCGTTGCGGGATTTCCGCGAACGCCCGGGTCCCTCGGGTTTCGCGGCGTTGCCCGCTTTTCGTGGGCGCTTCGGTGAATCGCTCGGTCGCGGCGGCTTCGCGTGCGCCGCCGTGGTGGAGGATGGCTTCGCGTCCGACGCCCTGGCGCGGGGCGCTTCGGCACGCGGCGGCTTCGCGCCGATGAGGCAGCGCGGCCCGGTTCCGATTAAGTCGGGGCGTCCGGCCTTTTGCAACGCTTCGCGTACCTTGTGGTAGTTTTTGGGGTCGCTGTACTGCAGCAGCGCGCGCTGCAGCGCCTTGTCGTGGGCGGTTTTTGGAACCGGCACCGGCCGGCCGGTGCGCGGGTCTATCTCGGTGTGGTACATGCAGCACGCGAGCGTGCCGGGGGTGGGGTAGTAGTCCTGCACCTGCTCGGGCGTCCCTCCGTGATCGCGGAAATGCTCCGCGAGCGCTACCGCGTCGGCAAGCGTTGTTCCGGGGTGGCTCGAGATGAAGTACGGCACCAGAAATTGCTTCATGCCGAGCTTGCGGTTCACCGCGGCGAACGCCTTTGCGAACTCGTTGTAGACCTGTGCGCCGGGTTTTCCCATCGCGGCGAGCGCATTCGGCGAGATATGCTCGGGCGCAACCTTCAGACGGCCCGAGACATGGTGCCGGCAGAGTTCCTCGAGGAAGCTGCCGTCGCGGTCGAGCATCACGTAATCGAAGCGCACGCCGGAGCGCACAAAGACCTTCTTCACGCCCGGTAGCTCGCGCAGTCTCCGGAGCGCCGTAAGGTACTCGCTGTGGTTCACCTCGAGTTTGCCGCAGGCTGTGGGGTGCAGACACTGGCGATCCTTACAGACTCCGTGTTCGAGTTGTTTACTGCAGGACGGGCGGTGGAAGTTTGCGGTGGGTCCGCCGAGATCGTGGATATATCCTTTGAACCCGGGTAGCCGGGAAATGGCTTGCGCCTCTCTCACGAGACTTTCGAGACTGCGCGCGGTTACGCAGCGGCCCTGGTGAAACGCGAGCGCGCAGAAGCTGCAGCCGCCGAAGCACCCGCGGTTACTCACGATGCTGAACCGCACCTCCTCGATCGCCGGCACACCGCCTGAGGCGAGGTAATCGGGGTGGAATGTGCGAGTATAGGGAAGCTCGTAGATCTCGTCGAGCTCGGCGCCGTCGAGCGGAAGAGAGGGCGGGTTTTGCACCACGAGCGTCGGCCCGTAGGGTTCCACCAGCAGGTCCGCGTTTCGCGCATCGGTGTTGCGGTGCTGCAGCCCGAAGCTCCGCGCGTAGGCCGCTTTGCCGGCGTCGGCGTCGCGTAGCGCGTCCCAGTCGGGCAGATGCGTTACGGTACGCCCAAAGCGCTCGGCGGCGTGCTCGACTCGCTCGGAGTCGTCGGCGCGACACCTCCAGACCGTGCCCGGAATTTCGCTCAACTCGGCGGCACGGCGCCCTCCGCTCAGCTCTTCGGCAATCGCGAGCAACGCGCGCTCTCCCATACCGTGAACCAGCAGGTCGGCCTTGGAGTCGAGCAGCATCGAGCGGCGCATTCGTCCCGACCAGTAGTCGAAGTGCGCGAGCCGGCGAAGCGACGCTTCGATCCCGCCCACCACGATATCGACGCTTTTGAAGGCTTCGCGGATGCGCGTGCAGTACACGAGTGTGGCGCGGTCCGGTCGCCGGCCGCCGATACCGCCCGGGCTGTAGGCGTCGCGTCGCCGCGGCTTGCCCGAAACGGTGTAGTTTGCGACCATCGAGTCCATGTTGCCGGCGCTCACCAGAAACGCAAGCCGCGGGCGGCCGAGGCGCGCGAAATCCTCGGGCGAACGCCAATCGGGCTGTGCAATCACCCCTACGCTATAGCCGCGCGACTCGAGGAGTCGCCCGATCAACGCCGCCGCGAACGACGGGTGGTCTACATAGGCATCGCCGGTGACGATGATGAAGTCGAGCGGCGGGTTCTCGCCGCCGGCTTCGCCTACGCCTACGCCTACGCCTGCGCGTTTGCCGCGTGCCGCTCGCCGGTCGCCGCTTGCTCGCGGGCCGCCACCCGCGTGCGTGCGCCGGCCCGCGCGCTCGTCCATGCCGGCGCGCCGGTCGCCGTTTGCTCGCGGGCCGCCACTCACTCGCTTGCGCTCGCCCGCGCGCTCGTCCACGCCGGCGCTCCGGTCGCCGCTCGCCCGCCGGTCACCACTTCCTCGCGCGCCGCGCTCGGTCCTGCGCCCGCGGCCGGCGAGGTCGTCGCGCGATGTAGGGAGAAAGTGTGAACGGTCGCTTTTGTACTGCTCGAGTTCGGTCATGGTTGGGATCAACCGGTGCTTCGCATTGTGCTACTGTGTGTCGGTCTTCGCAAACCCTACCACGGGTCGCGCCGGCTGTTCCACAGGGTGTCAGGGCAAACGCAGTTGGGATCGGGCCGGGTTCACGGCGGCGGCGAGAAGCCGCTGAAGCAAGCACTCATCCGTTTCACCGCACCACCACCGCTTCCGGCAAGCCTCCCAAACCGAGCGTTCGCCGCCGCATTTCTGCGTGCCGTGTCCAACTGCGTGTGCCCTGGTAACGTCGTGCGGGAAGGAGCGAAAGAGCCCCGCCGGCGACCGACGGCCGCGGCGGGGCGGGGGAAGGGAAAAATGTGCGAACGCGAGTTAGGTTACTCGCCGTCGCCCTCTGCGAGCAGTCCCTTGTACGGCTTGTCGACCGGCTCGCCCTCGGGTCCTTCCGGACCTTCAAACTTGCGGTTCCAACCGGTGATGCTTACGATCAGCAGCACCGCCAATAAGATGAAGCCGAACCACACGTACGGTGTGAGCTGCGTCGGGGTTACGGTCTGCACAAAGTCGTACTCCGCAGGTAGCGCGTTGATGGTGGTTACCAGCAACAGCAATCCGCCCGACCACGGCAGCACATAACCCAGCGAAGAGGTTGGACCGTCGAGCAGCAGCGCCCGTCTATAGGGGTGCAGCCCGTAGGTTCGGCCGATGTCGCGGACAAACGGCGCGGCGGCGACCTCGGCGGCGGTATTGATCGTGATCACGACGTTGAGAGCCGAAACGAGGCCCCAGATCGCAACCTCGGCCTTCCAGACCGCGCGCTGGATCTTCATTTTGGACCACTCAACAGCATCGTTCATCGCGCCGCTCAGCCTAATCAGATGGCCGAGTGCCACAATCAAGAGAATCAGGATCGCATACTCTACGTAGCCGGCAACGCCGTCAACTAACGCACCCGAAACTGTCCCTTCCTGGAAATCCAGGTACAGGATCGAGCTAAACGGCGCCAAGCCGAACAGTACGTTGATCACGATACCGACCACAATCCCCCAGGACAGCGACACCAACAGGTGATAGCCCTTGAACGCGACAATTAAGACAACCAGGAACGGGATCACCAAAATGAGCCCGGAAGGGTCGGAGTGCGCCGCGATCACCTCGGCGGGATCGAACCCTGCAGCCGCGCCTGCATCAGCTCCGCCGCCAAACAGCAAATACAGAACGAACGCGAGTAGGCCCGCCCCAATCACGTACTTGAAGCGAAACTTTACAACGCCGGGAACGTCGGTGTCCTGGGTGGCCGCCGAAACAATGGTTGTGTCCGAGATCGGGGCAAGCTTATCGCCGAACGCGGCGCCACTAAGAATTGCGCCGGCCAGCATAAGCGGGTGTGCGCCCACCGCGATACCGGCAGGGTACAGCAGCGTACCGAACGCTACAGCGGTGCCGTACCCGGTACCGACCGCCGAGGCGAACGCCGCCGCCAGCAAAAAGGTCAGACCGGTGAAGATCGCGCCTTCGGCCCCGACGAGCGCGGCGATCCAGATCAGGCCTTCAACCAGGCCGCCTTCCTGCAGTACGTTCGAGAACATCCCGGCGAAGACCCAGGCCACGATCGCGACCGCGCCGATCGTTCGAGTGAAGCCCTCGAACACCGCCTTTGCGTAGGTGTGGCCGTCCTGCTTACATAGAACCAGCCCAACCACCAAGGCGATGACCGCACCGGTAGAAAGCCCGTTCGTGGTCACGACCTCGGTGAGGCTGGTGATCACGGCCCACAAGATGAATACCAGGATCGGAATCGCGGATCCCCAGCCGCCGAGGTGGAAATCAAGCCTCGTAATCTCGTCTACCTGGGGGTCCGCCTGGAAATCCTTGCTCGGATCCGACATAAACTCCCTCCTTGAGAAGTGAAGATAGATTTTTCTGCCGTAACGTTTTGTGATTCGAGACGCAAGCCGCCGCCCGAACGCCGCGTGCGAGTGTGCGTTCCTCAGTCTGCGGTCAGGCACCTCACGCGGGCATCCGGAGTAACTCGCGTGCGCACCGGTCTTACCGCCTCCTGCACAGTGCCGGTGCGGTTTCGACAATTAACGCGGAAATAATTATTTATACCTGTATAGAGGTTAGTACGGTTTTTTGCTGAACGCAACCACGAAATTTTTGGTTTGAAATTTGGTTTGACAACGGCTCGGGGTCGGAATACTATGAGCCGATCTTTTACAATACCCATTTTTTCTCCAGGAGGGCTGCATGCAGAAGCTTGGCTTGATCCCGCGACTAATCATCGCAATTGTTGCGGGCATTTTGATCGGGTTCTTCTTTCCGCAGTGGTTCGGGAACCTGCTCTACACCGTGTCCGAGATTTTCGGGCAGTTGCTGATGTTCGTTGTTCCGTTGATCATCTTGGGGTTCATTATCCCTGGGTTGGCGGAGCTTGCCGAGAGTCCGGGTAAGCTGCTCGGCGCTACCGCCGGTCTGGCCTATCTTACGACGGTAGTCATGGGAACGGTCGCCTTCTTCGTCGGTATGAGCGTGATTCCGGCGCTTGCGCCGGAGTTGATGGTCATAGACGAAGAAGCCGGACTGTCGCAGTACCTAGAAATCGAGATCGCGCCGATTATCGACGTGATGACCGCGCTGGTCACCGCGTTTGTGTTTGGGCTTGGGGCGCACGCTCTGCGGCGTAGGAACAACACCAGCGTGCTGTTTAACTTCATGGACGAGGTTCGTGAGGTTACTCGCATGGTGATTCGCAAGCTCATCATACCGTTTCTCCCTCTCTATATCGCCGGTATCTTCGCGAACATGGCGGCAGAAGGTGTGGTGTTCGAGACGCTCGCGGTGTTCGGGCCGCTCTTTGTGCTGGTAATCGCGCTGCAGATTGCGTTCTTGATGGTATACTTCGTGATCGCGAGCCGAATCTCGCCCGAGAATCCGCCGTTTCAGAGCCTGAAAAAGATGCTTCCGGCATACACCACCGCGCTTGGTACGGTTTCGAGCGCCGCAACCATGCCGGTGACGCTGCAGAGCGCCAAGACGCTCAATGTCGAAGAAGACATCCCCGACTTCACGGTTCCGCTTTGCGCCACTATTCACCTCACCGGTAGCACGATTGCGCTGGTGTTGAGCGCGGTCACGGTTTATGTCATGCAGATCGGCACGCCGGCGCTTTCGGAGTTTATTCCGTTTATCTTGCTGCTCGCGCTGGTGATGATTGGAGCGCCCGGCGTTCCCGGCGGCGCGGTCATGGCTGCGCTCGGCGTTATGCAGGTAACGCTCGGCTTCAGTGAGGCGCACCTCGCGTTGATGATTGCGCTGTACATGGGGCAAGACCCGTTCGGCACGGCGTGCAACGTTACCGGTGACGGCGGTATCGCGATCATGATCAACAAGCTTGCGCAGAAGCTAAAAGCAAAGAAGAACACAGAGCCCGAATCGAGTACCGCGTAAATCGGGCATCGTTTTGATCTACTCACCCGGTACTGAGGCGGCGCTCTACACGCGCCGAGTACCGGGTGGGGATTTCGCTCGGCGCTCTGTAGCCGATTGGGGCCGAACCCCGGGGCAATGCCGGCCCCGGCGTGCGATTACGGCTAAACAAAACTCTCCCACCTGTGGTAATGTTCGGCGAAGCGCATGAGCCACGTAGAGCACGACGCAGACACCGATGCGAAACGTAGCGGCAGCACCATTCTTCTCGTTGAGGACGAAACCATCGTTGCGCTTGCCGAGCGTAAAATGCTCGAGCGCTTTGGGTATGCGGTTGAGATTGCCAAAACCGGCGAGCGTGCGGTGGAGCTTGTAACCGAGAGACGCGAACTCGCTCTGGTCCTTATGGATATAGATCTGGGGGACGGGATCGACGGAACCGAGGCCGCACAGCGGATCCTCGAGCGGAGGCGGCTGCCGGTTGTGTTTCTCACTGCGCACGCCGAGCCGGAGTACCTGGAGCGCATGCGGTCGATCACGCGCTACGGGTATCTACTAAAGGGCTCGGCCGAGGCCGTGATCAAGACCACGATCGAGACCGCGTTCGAGCTGTTTGATTCGCACGAGAAGACCCGCCTCCAGGAGGCGAAATACGAGTACCTATTCAATAACACGCCGGCGGCGGTGGCCCTCGTCGATAAGCAGGGCGGCATCGTACAAACCAACGCCGAGTTCACGCGTCTGTTCGGCTTCTCTGCTGCGGAAGCTCAAGGGCAACAGATCGACGAGCTGATCGTGCCCGAGGAACTGCAGGACGAGGCAAAGGGCCTCACCTCGCGCGTGGTAAAAGGCGGCGAGATCCGCCGCAACACCACCCGTCTGCGTAAAGATGGTGAGTACGTTGAGGTTGAGGTGCGCGCCGAGCGGGCGCAGCTCGGTGACCAGTGGCTTGCGCATGTCATGTATCACGACATCGGCCCGCACAAGCGCGCCGAGCGGGCGCTCCAAGAGCGCGAGCGTGAGTTCCGCTTGATCTTCGAACATGCCCCGCTCGGCATCTTACGATTCGACCGCGACGGTGTGATCACCGACTGCAACATAAACTTCGTTGAGATTATCGGCTCGAGTAGAGAGGCGTTGATCGGGCTCGAGATGCGCAACCTTCCCGACCGGCGTGTCGTCGAGGCGCTCGAGCAGGCGCTTTCCGGCGGTATCGGAAGCTTTGAGGGCGAGTATCGCTCGTTTACCGCCGAGAAGGCAACCTCGGTGCGGCTCGTGTTCAGTCCGGTGTTGGCCGGCGACGGCACTGTCGACGGCGGGATCGGAATCGTCGAGAGCGTCGAGGCGCGCAAACAGGCCGAAACGAAGTTACGCTATCAGTATGAGCTACAGCAGATGATCGCCAAGGTGTCGGCCGCGTTTGTGCAGGCGCCGCCGGATCAGATAGACGGCGCGGTGCAGTCGGCGCTCGAACGCATGGGGCGTTGCCTTAGCACCGACCGGGTGTACGTGTTTCGCTTCGATGAGTCCCAGGCGGTCTACAGCAACACGCACGAGTGGTGCGCCGATGGCGTACAGCCGGTTATCGAGGAGATGCAAGACATTCCGTTCGAGTCTACGCCCTGGCTGGTTGAGCAGCATTTGAGCGGCCGCGTGCTCGCGCTTGAAGACATCGACCGTAGTGAAGAAATGCCGAGCGACGCCTCGCTCGACCGTGAACTGCTGCGCTCGCAGGGCATCAGGGCGCTTTTGAACCTGCCGCTGGAGGAGCATAACCGTGTGGTTGGTTTTATCGGCTTTGACATCGTAGGGCGCGCCCGGCGGTGGCTCGACGAGGAAGTCGCGATGCTGCAGGTGGTCGGCAGAATTCTCTCAGCCGCATCGATCACCCAGCAAGCGTACCGTGAGGTCAAAGGGCTACTCCAAGAGAAAGAGCTCATCCTGAGGGAAGTGCACCACCGAGTCAAGAACAACATGAACACCGTGATAAGCCTGTTGTCGGTGCAGGCCGAGATGCTCAGCGACCCCGAAGCGTCCGCAGCGCTGCAGGAAGCCAACAACCGTCTTCGCAGCATGGGCGTGCTCTACGATAAACTCTACCGCGCCGAGCAGTTCGGCGAGGCTTCGATGAAACCGTACTTAACCGATTTGGTCCACGAAACCACCGCATCGTTCTCCAACCGCGACGAGGTGCACGTAGAAACCGAGATCGCGGAGATCGTTATCGGTACGCGTCCGCTTTCCACGGTCGGTATTGTGGTGAATGAGCTCGTCACAAACAGCATGAAGCACGCGTTCGTGGGAAAGAACGATCGTGAGGCGCGCGTTATGGTAAGCGCCGCGCGAGAGGGGGCGCGCGTGCGCGTGGTGGTTCGCGACAACGGTGTAGGAATAGCCTCTACCGAGCACGGTGCGGCACCGGAAGGTTTCGGCCTGCAGTTGGTGAGCTTACTCACCGAGCAACTCGGCGGAAGCCTCACGGTGAATCATCATCACGGCAGCGAGTTCGTGCTGGAGTTCGTGCCGTAAGCCTCCGCGCGACCGTCCGAGTGCTTACGAGGCACCCTACGCCGTGC
>PUOW01000171.1 GCA_003552185.1 Spirochaetaceae bacterium | reverse complement strand
TCGAATATTACCGTCAGTTTTAAGTCCATGTTTACAGGAGTTAACGCACATGAGCGGGCAAGACTCCGAAAACGAAACAAAGTACAGCCGCGTGATAGGAACGCGGCTGACACCCTCCACCAAAGCGAGATTCGACGAATATCAAGAGAGACACCAGCTGAACGACAGTGAGGCACTCCGGCGGCTGGTCCGGGCACAGCTCGAACCCAGCAACAGCTCGCTGACCGCCGTAGCCCTCGTCAGTGCCGTCCTGTACATCATCGCGATGTCCCCACCAGTCGAATCGCCACAGTGGGGGGCCATCATCGGCGGGACCATGATAGGTTACACCGTCGTCTGGTCGCAACTCGGCGCACTCCGCGAAGTCGCCAGCATGATTCAGGATATTGTCATACGATAATCAGTAATTCATTCCTCGATACCCCACTACATTGTATACGTAGTCTGAGAGTAAGGAAAGAAGAACAGGGAACGAATCTATACACGAACCGATGAGAGGGGACTCCGCCGAATATACATTCATTCATCGACGGACTGTACTGTACCAACAGGGGACCAGCGGGCCACCACACAACCCCCTCCCCCCTCACACACCCCTCTTAACCCCCTAAGGTATCGCGTGAAGCCCCCTCAGCAAAAATCGCTACTCTGGGGGTGGTTGAATCTGCCCCGCCACCTGGAAGCCAGCCCCACACTCACACGTCCACGTCAGTGGCCTGTCGTCGCTCGGCACGTGCCACCGCTTCGAGCAACGGGGACACTCAACTCTCACGAAGCCACCCCCAACACGTGGCCACAGTGAGTACAGTGCCAGTTATGAGGGGGCACCTCATGGTGAATCTGGTCGCACCGCTCACACTGCAACATGAGCCACCCCCTCCTCCTCGTCGTCGATCTCCTCGAGCAGCTCACCGGAGTAAGGCACCTCGACATCACACCACCGGTACACCGAGCGCCAGCCAGCCGAGGGGACCACCGCCGCACACAACACCGGCTCGGCGGTCGCGACGAGGCTACCGAGCATGACCGTCACGTACACCGCCGCCAGGAGTTGCCAGAATCGCCGCATCAACTCACCTCACCCTCCAGGTGCGGTGGTGGAACCGGCTCCTCAAACTCCGGCCGCTCGGTCAGCTCAAACGAGAGTGCTCGGTCCGCCACCCACGGTATCCGCACCCCCGCATTGACCAACGCCCGAGCAGCCGTCTCAGGGTTGTACGTCGCCAACCGCCCACCTTCACCCTCCGACAACTCCACCACAATCTTCGGGTGGCACCCGTCACCGACATACTGCAACCTCGTTTTGCGGAGAATATCCTCAACCGGCAGCACCAACTCACGGTACTGTGCACCACCAGCACCACCCGCTACTTCGCGCGTTTCGCCGTTCGCCGCGACGAGCCGCTGCAACTCATACCTCGACTCCTCGCCACCGTCACGACGCACCCCCTCAATCGGCTCCACACTCGCCGAGCTGTCCTCACCGCCCAGCACTTCACCTACAACGTCAGCGTGCTCCGGTGAGACACCCATCTCACCCAACAGACCGGGCGACACCTCGCCGGGGTGCCCGTTCACGTCGATATACTGCTGTGCCCGCTGACGCACCTCTGCCCGCTCACGTGACTCCCCAACCCGAGCACCCACAACAACCGTCTCCGGGCGCTCCTCGACCGCCTCACCGCCGTCTGTCGCAACGACAGCCGGGCCACTGTCCGATACCCGGTGCGCTGTCATCGTCTCCCCAATTCCGACACCGGACCCACAGCACTCACAAACCAGCTCCGACGAGTGCCCGCTGCGGTCGTACATCAGGCGCTCGCCGTGCACCACGCCGGTCTGTTGCTTGCACAGGTCGGCTTTCGCCGCGTCTGTGAACAGTTTCGACCGGGCAATTCGTTGCGTACCCGACGCTCGAAGCACCGACGCCCAGGCTACGTATTCAATCGGCCGCTCTACCATCGGTTTTTCCGGTGCGGGCAGTGCATACGCTGAGGCGTAGGCACCCGCCGCACCTAGCTCCATCTCCACGTCCACTGACTTCTCACCATGTGCTTCCTCACTCGCCAGATGGCACTCGTCGACGTGCTTCGACACCACCTTATCATGGAATTTCTCATGAACCCACTCCTCAAGCTCCAACTCTGGCAAATCCGGCACTTCTGCCGCTTCCAAATCGAAGAAAATTACCGCGTGCTGGTGCGTGTATCCCGCGTTCGTATGACCTTTATCTTTCAGCCCATGCACGTCGTCGGCTCTCGTGTATCCCCACGAACCTGAAGGAACTCCTAACTCATACTCCACCAGATTCCGAACCCGGTGATAACAATCGCTCCACGTATCCACCTCTCGGGCGTGGTCAACCGGCGGTAGCAGCTCGCCGTGCGGTGCAGCACTCCCCGACAGCGATAACAGCACAGATACCGGACTGTCCCACAACCCAGGCTCGAACTCACCGGACCGAGCACTCTCTGAGTGCTCCGGGTACTCGCCACCCATAAGCTGCCGTTGCGCACCCGCGTTTTTCGCTCGTTGCGTCTCTGCGTACTCACTCGTCCACGCATCTGTGAACGCGACCTTAAACGACTCACCGGAATGCCGGTCCTCGAACTCCCCCACCACACCAGCATCATACTGGTGTCGTTCGAGTAGTGTGGTCCGTACCGCCTCATCCCACGTCACTGGTCCCGCTCTCTCTAATCGCCGGACTGTGAAGCTCTGCTCAAAATCCGTTTCAGGTTCAACCGTCTCCTCAGTGTACTCCTCGACCAGATAACTCGCCAGCATTTTCTCACCTGGCTCCCGCGACAGCGGTAACTTTGCACGGTCTGGGTACTTCTGACGAAATTCCTCAACTCGCTCCTCAATCCGGCGGACTGTTTCAGCGTCCACAGCAAACTCGCCAGAGTCCCGATTTCGGGCACTAGAGGCGTTTACAGAGTTATACTCTGGTAGCCGAGAGGCTGAACTCTGGGCCTGTTCTGAGCCACCCCACAAATCGGACGGCGTTGGCGGGTTGTCAATCCGGCAACTCTCCGGTACGTGGTCTGCGTAACCGCTCACAGTGACCACCCCACTCGAACGAACGCACCACCGACCACACCGCCGACCGCCACCGCACCGCACCGCATGGAGAAGTCGGTCGGTCCGGTCGGGCCTCCCTCTCGACGGTCGCTCGGTCGTCGAGCCGGTCCTACGGCTCTCCTCCGGTCGCCTCGCTGCGCTC
>PUOW01000319.1 GCA_003552185.1 Spirochaetaceae bacterium | reverse complement strand
TGTCCTCCCCTTCGAGTGGGGTGCCGTCGGCGTGGAACTCGAGCCAGTCCGCCTCGTCGGTGTCGATCCAGACGGTCATCGGCTCCGTGCCAGTGTTCTCGAGACGAACCACCTCGTCGGCCCCCGTGAACGATGCCGGATTGACGCCGTCACCCTCGAGATTTGGGTTGTCTTCGGTGAGGTCGATGGCGATTTCGCCGTCATCATCAAAGACCGCGTACGTACCTTCTGGTCCCGGATCTGGGTACGCAACGAGATCGTCGATTTCATCGATCGTATCCGTTTCGTCGGGTTGCTCAAGTATTGCAACGGGTGTTACACCGCCAGCTGTCGCACCAATACCGCCGAGCACGACCACCAGTGTGAGTCCGAAGAGGATCGTCAGTCGTTTCATATGATCGCTCCATCCAGCGGCATCCGGAGGTGTTTCGTACGGTGGGTCACGCTCCCCTCGGAGCCCAATCGGGTGTGCCCTGGATCGATATCAGTTATTCCTCTGCAATACCCTTCCCCCATCCATCGACGTTCCGCCCCCATCTGTCTCTCACTCGAGAGCGTATGGGCTTTGTATTCTGGTGGTTGAGAGATTCGTACCGGTATCAGCGGTCGGTCAATCAGGTTTCGACGGAAGTCAACCGCCACTTGTACCTTCGTTCAGGTGCGGTCGAGGACGAACCGTTGGTCGCAACTCGAGTGGGCACACCAAAGGTGAGGAACTGATCAGTATAGCTACCGCTTCTTTTTCGTTCCGCCCAAACCGTTCTCCGTCGTACTTACGCTTTGTTAACCGGCTCGAGATCGTCGGGCTCGAGCCACTCGAAACACGGGTCGTCGGGATCGGCACTCGGCGGGATGGGTGCCATACCGGTCTCCTCGTCGACTTCACTCTCGAGGGAGCCGAAGGCCTCCTCGAGCGGGGCCGTTTCGAGTGTGTGGGGTGATTCGTGGGTAGTGTCCGAGTCGTCCCCTTCAGTTGCGTCTTCGGAGACGTCAGACACGTCAGTGAGTATCGCCGTAAGACCCTCAGCATCGAGTTCCTCAGGGTCCGAATCGGGCCCTTCAGTGCATATCGATGGGTTATTTTCTGTCGATACCTGGTCAGTAGTAGCGCTACGGCTGCCAGTCGTCGATTCCTCGTCGCCGATGACGGCACGGACACGGTCCAGTCCCCCCTCGAGTCTTCCCCAAGACATGCTCAACTGCCTGATTGAAGCGGTAATAAACCTCGAGAATCGTTTACTCGTGTCCACTGCGGTATGCCAGACGTTGTGGGTCCGATTGCTCGAGTTGACTGTGGTCAAACCCGGTAGATGAGACCCATCGATTAGGTAGATATCGACGTCCAAGGCTGCGAGCTGTAAATCACTCAAGTCTACGGTCTGATTATTCCTCAAACTACGCAATCTAGGTAATGTAATATAAGTGTCATTAGGGCAAGTGGCGCATCTAAGTGATGCACTACCGATAGAATTGGAAAGACAACAGTAGCCACCAATATTGTTTCAGAAGCTTATTGGCGAGCAACTATGTCTAGTTCAAAAATTGTGAAGCTTAGTAGCGGCCCTCTTCCAATTCCGCGTGTACGGTGATAGCGCCTCCACCACCTAACACTGTTTCCGGTTCTACTTCTGCATTAGTAACGTCCACTTCCAGGCCTACTTCGAACGAACTACCTACTGCAGTGTGTCCGTCATGGCCTGGGTTGTGTGCGTTCTCCTCACCAACGATACTGTTTCCTCGTTCTCCTTGCGGATACAAATCGACATACGGTTCTAATTCTTCGCTCAGTTCGAACCAAACCTCGATTTTATCAGTCCCTTGATTTTTGACATTGAATACATCGTCAAAGTAGTACTCTGAGTTAACGTTCACCCCTTCACCCCCTGCGCTGTTCTGGGTGAAATCCAGCCGAAGTTCTCCATTTTCAGCCTCTTCTGCGTATTCCGTGTTTTCAAGGTGGTGAGGACTTCGGAGTGCGAGGTACGCATCTGAGTCTGTTGCAATTGCGACTTCAAGCGTTCGATCTGCTTGTGCGCTGGTAAACGCACCAGTTCCGACAGCTGCCGCAGTACCTGATGCCAATGCCCCCATTCCGATGACGAATTTGCGTCGTTGCATGGTTATTCTCTGTAATTTTCGATGGTGTTACGGACCTACTCCGCGTGCACGCACTTTGCGTTGTCACCACCGTTATCCCCCCTTTGGAGGATACCTGAATTATATAGGGAGATGAATATTGTATTACACCTGTGGAACGAACGTTCTGATGGGTTGACTTGAGTCAATCACGCTAACAACTCCTGCAAATGGGTGATTGACTAGTGATACATGAAATAACGACTGTTCGTTGAATAATTATTGGTCCTCCACTAGTAACAACTGAAACGATTTATACATCCTCACAGCGAAACGGCTCAGAACCGGCCTCTTGACGATTCTGAGACATAACGTCGTTAGGAGTGCGCAATAACTTTCAGTGGTACTGTAGCTTCAGTGCTGAATGGGAGTTATAACATCCCAAAGAATCCTTGGCGAGTTTAACCAAACAGGAATTATCAAGTAGTCCGTTAAAACCTACTAGAGTATGAAATGTAAAAGTTTTTTAGACACGACTCAGTGCTGATATGCGAAAGAACTTATTTAGGCTGTGGTGAAACGCCATACGGCGGTTGATTTCACTGTTTGACGGCACGCTTGATGTTATAGACGACACACATCAGGACAATCTCACGAAACTCTCGATACCAGGATCGCGCACGCACGGCGTCGCCGAGCGTGCGCTTGATCACCGAGAAGACGGTCTCAGACAGGGCTCTCTGGCCATAGAGAGCATCATCGATCCGCGCGTTGTGCGCGTGATCGATGGGGCGGAACTCTCGATGCTTGATCAGCGGTCTGACGCCCTCTTCCCTCAATTTCTCGCGTAACCGCTTCCAGTCGTAGCCTTTGTCTGCAGCGAGGCTGTGCAACTCGCCCGCGTTGCGGCGGGCGAGTTGCCAACCGATTTGCGTGTCGTGACGTTTCCTCGTCGTACAGTGAACGTCAAGAACGGCCTGCGTCGCGGTGTCAACGAGGGCAGTCACTTTGAGTGTCTGGACGCGGTAGTTCGTTCGGCGGCAGTAGTGCTTGCTTGCGGTTTCACGGTCGAAAAATGTCGCGTCCATCGCCGCTTGACCAGAGAGTTCGTGCAGCTGCGACGACAGTCGCAGCAGCACTCGCCAGACGGCG
>PUOW01000165.1 GCA_003552185.1 Spirochaetaceae bacterium | reverse complement strand
TCGTGAGACGCAATTGCGTCGCCGGCGCTTGTGTGCTATAAACGGGATTCCGTATGCAGCATAGTCACGACTCCAGTTTGAACCCGGAACAGAAGAAAGCAATAGACACCATAGAAGGACCGCTTCTTATCATAGCCGGCGCGGGATCCGGCAAAACTCGCGTGATCACGCACCGCATCGCCGAGATGCTCCGGCGCGGGATTCCACAATCGGCGGTTCTTGCGCTGACCTTCACAAACAAAGCTGCGCGCGAGATGCAGACGCGCGTCGCGGGCCTTGTCGGCGACTCCACACGCATGCTGACGGTCTCTACGTTTCATGCCTTCGGCGTGCAGATCTTGAAGCGCTACATCCATAAGCTCGGCTACCGCGAGAACTTCAGCATCTACGACCAGAGCGACCAGGCGCAGCTGCTGAAAGAAACGCTTCGGGAACTCCGGATGGAGGAGGTGCGCGATCTGCGAAGCATTCTTACGCTGTTTTCGCGCATCAAGACCGGACAGGCCGGCTGGAACGCCGAAACCGACGAGTTCCGCCGCTTGTACGCGGAGTATCAACAACACCTGAAGCTGTACAATGCGGTGGATTTTGACGATCTCATCGTGCTCCCGACGCGGCTGCTTTCGGAGTTCTCGGATGTCCGCGCCGACCTCGAGGCGCGCTATCGGTACGTGTTGGTCGATGAGTTTCAGGACACCTCACAGGCTCAGTATAAGCTGCTTCGTCTCTTGACCGAAAACGGGCGAAACGTCTGCGTTGTGGGTGACGACGACCAGTCGATTTACTCCTGGCGCGGAGCGGAGTACGAGAACATCCTGCAGTTCGAGCGTGATTTTCCGGAGCTCCTTGAGATCAAGCTCGAACGTAACTACCGATCCACCGGCACAATTCTCGATGCCGCGAATCGCGTGATCGAGCACAACAGCAACCGTAAAACCAAAGCGCTCTGGACCGGCCGCAAGGAGCACCTCCCTATCGAGCTCTGTTTCCCGGAAGACGAGCACCAAGAAGCCGAGATGATCGCGCGTCGCATCAAGTCGCTCGCGGCCACCGAGAACGTGAAGTACCACGACATCGGCGTCTTGATTCGCACCAACGCGCTCACACGCACGCTGGAGGAAGCGTTCCTCACCGAGAACATCCCGTACCGCGTCTCGGGCGGTCAGAGTTTTTTTCAACGCCAGGAGATCAAGGACATCATCGCCTATCTGCGTCTCTGCGCAAATCTCAACGACGAGATCGCGTTACTGCGCATCATCAATGTGCCGCGCCGCGGCATCGGCAAGCGCACGCTCGAGCAGATCACCGCACGCGCTGAGCAGTCGGGGGTTACGCTGTACTCCGCGATCCACGAGCTGGTTCAGGCGGCCGACACGCCGCTCGGTACGCGCGCGCTCGACGATCTCGGAACATTCATCGAACTGATCGAACGCTATCGCGGACTGTTTCTCTCGGGCGGCAAGAAGCTTGCACAGCATCTCGAGGCCCTAATCGGTGAGATCGATTACTGGTCGTACCTCGTGATGGAGTATCAGCACAACGACAAGATCGCAAAATGGAAGAATCGCAACATCGATCTTTTCGTGCAGATGGTGCGCGACTACCAGTCCGACCCCGACAACCTCGATGTAGGGCTCTACGACTATATCAGCAGAATCACCCTGAACTCACGCGACGATCAGGACGAGGCCGACGGCGACGGCAAGCTGAATCTCATGACGATACACGCCGCCAAGGGGCTCGAGCACGACGTGGTGTTCCTCGCCGGCGCCGAGGACGGCGTGATCCCACATGCGCGCGCGATAGCCGAGGACGCGAAGAACCTCGAGGAAGAGCGACGACTGTTCTATGTCGCGATTACGCGTGCCAAGCGGCGGCTGATTATCTCAAGCTGTCGCCGGCGCAAAATCATGCGCGAGGTGGTTGAGTCGAGCCCGTCTCCGTTTCTCGAAGAGATCCCGGAGGAGCTCATGATGGTTGTAGAGGCTGAGGACGTGGTCCCGGCCGGCGAGGCGGCCGATTTTTTCCAGATGATAAAAGACAGAGTACGGTAGCAGATCGGCCGACGGGGTCACCGACGGGCCGACCGGCGCGGCTGCCTACCGGCCGCCCCGCACCCGCACGCTGTGCCGCAAACAATGCAGACGTGCGTTAGAACTGCCCGGTGCGCTTGATCTCCGAGAGCTCCATCGGCTTGGGATTCGTGTTGTCGCCTTCGAGCTCGGCGAGCTCCTGGAGGATGCTTTTCGCCTTACTGGAAAGCCGCTCCGGAACACGCACGTGAATACGAATATACATATCCCCACGCTTTGAAGGGTTTTGCAGGTTCGGGATACCTTCGTTTCGAAGCCGCAACACCTTGCCGTTCTGCGTTCCGGCAGGCACCTTCACGCGAACGCGCTTCTCGTCGAGCGTCGGAACCATGATCTCGGCGCCGAGCGCGGCTTGACTGACGCTGATAGGAATTACACAGTGCACGTTGTTACCGTCGCGCTCGAAGTACTCATGCGGCTTTACGTGCACGATGACGTAGAGATTGCCGGCCGGGCCGCCGTTCGGCCCCGCGTCGCCTTGACCGCTGAGGCTAATGCGCTTCCCGTGATCCATCCCGGGTGGAATCGTTACTTTAATCTTCTGCTGTTTCTGAACCAACCCGGTTCCGCGGCACTTCTTGCAGGGGTGCTCAATTACCTGGCCTTCACCGTTGCAGCTTGGGCAGGCCGATGCAATCGAGAAGAACCCCGAACTGCGCCGTACCTGCCCTGCACCGCCGCAGGTCTCGCAGGTCTTGCGCCCGGTGCCGCTCTGAGCCCCGCTTCCTTCACAGGTGTCGCAGGGTGCGTGGCGTTGGTACGAGATGTCGACCTTGGTGCCGAACACCGCGTCCTTGAACGCGATCTCGAGGTCGTAGCGCAGATCGGCGCCACGCTGTACCGAGCTTCGTCCGCCGCCCTGCCGACGGCTTCGCCCTCCGCCACCGAAAAACGAGTCGAAGATTCCGCCGAAATCGGTGAAGATGTCCTCGAAGTCGCGAAACACGGTCGAGAAGTCGCCGGGCCCGCCGCCTTGGCCTCCGCCCATGCCTTCTACGCCGGCAAACCCGAACTGATCGTAGGCTTGGCGTTTCTGCTCGTCGGCGAGTACCTCGTAGGCTTCCGAGGCCTCTTTGAAGCGCTCCTCGGCCTTGGTATCACCCGGATTGCGGTCCGGGTGATTTTCTACCGCGATCTTTCGGTAGGCTTTCTTGATTTCGTCTTGGGAGGCGCCTTTCGGCACCCCCAGTACTTCGTAGTAATCCCGTTTTGCCAATCCGTGACCTTTGCCCGTTGTTCAGTCTCAGTGTGTGTTAGTCACAAGCCGTTAGGCCCGGACTACTCCTTGTTCTCTTCGTCGTCGACCACCTCGTAATCGACGTCCTCAACGTTCTCGCTTCCGCCCCCGTCGGCTCCGGCCGCACCGGCTGAATCCTCGGGTCCCGGCCCGCCTCCGGCAGCACCGGCCCCGGCGCCGCCGCCTTCCGGACCGCCTTGCTGCTCTCCGCCGGTTTGCTTGTATACCTCTTCGGCGAGCTTGTACGAGGCTTGCTTGAGCGCTTCGCTCTTCTGTTTGATCTCGTCGGGGTCGTTGCCTTCGAGGGCCTTCTTGAGATCGTCGATCGCGGAGTTAATCGATGCTTTGTCGTCCTCGCTGATCTTGTCGCCGTAATCGCTCAACGACTTCTCGGTGCTGTAGATGAGGTTGTCGGCCTCGTTGCGCGCCTCCGCAGCCTCGCGGTGCTTGCGGTCTTCCTCGGCGTGTTGCTCGGCGTCTTTGACCATCTTCTCGATCTCGTTTTCGGACAGGCCGGAAGACGACTCGATGCGGATCTTCTGTTCCTTGCCGGTTCCAAGGTCTTTGGCCGAGACGTGTAGAATGCCGTTGGCGTCGATATCGAACGCTACCTCGATCTGCGGCACACCGCGCGGCGCGGGCGGAATACCGACCAGGTCGAATCTGCCGAGCGTGCGGTTCTGGTTCGCCATCTCGCGCTCACCCTGCAACACATGGATCGAGACCGCGGTTTGATTATCGGCCGCGGTTGAGAAGATCTGCGTCTTGCGCGTGGGGATCGTGGTGTTGCGCTCGATCAGCTTCGTGAACACGCCGCCGAGCGTCTCGATTCCAAGCGAAAGCGGGGTTACGTCGAGCAGCAGCACGTCTTTCACATCGCCGCCGAGAATACCGCCCTGAATCGCCGCCCCGATCGCGACAACCTCGTCGGGATTCACACCCTTATGCGGGTCGCGCTGAAAGATTTCCTTTACGATTCGCTGCACCGCCGGCATGCGAGTGGAGCCGCCGACGAGAATTACCTCGTCGATGTCCGATGCCGAAAGCCCGGCGTCTTTGAGCGCTTGTTGGCACGGCTGACGCGTTTTCTCGACGAGCTCCGAGACCATCTGCTCGAACTTCGCACGAGACAGCGAGTACTGCAGGTGCTTGGGTCCGGAGGCATCGGCGGTAATGAACGGAAGATTGATATCGGTCGACTGCGTGCTCGAGAGCTCCTTCTTGGCTTTCTCGGCCGCTTCCTTCAACCGCTGCAACGCGGTGCGGTCTTGGCTGAGGTCTATCCCGTAGTCGCTCTTAAAGCTCGAGACGAGCCAGTCGATGACCTTTTGATCAAAGTTGTCGCCGCCGAGATGCGTGTCGCCGTTGGTGGACTTCACCTCAAACACGCCGTCGCCGAGCTCAAGAATCGAGATATCGAAGGTGCCGCCTCCGAGGTCGTACACCGCGATCTTCTCTTCTTTGTTGTCTTTTCCGAAACCGTACGAGAGCGAGGCCGCGGTGGGCTCGTTCACGATGCGCTTCACCTCGAGGCCCGCGATGCGCCCGGCGTCCTTCGTCGCCTGGCGCTGCGAGTCGTTAAAGTATGCCGGCACCGTGATCACGGCCTCGGTAACGGTTTCACCGAGATAGTCCTCCGCGGTTTGCTTCATCTTCTGCAAGATCGCGGCCGAGATCTCAGGTGCCGAGTACTCTTTGTCGGCCACCTTAACGCGCAGCCCGCCGTTGTTGTCTTTGGTGATGTGGAACGGCACCATCGAGATCTCCTCGCTGACCTCGTCGTACCGACGACCCATGAACCGCTTGATCGAACCGATGGTGTGCTCGGGGTTGGTCACCATCTGGTTCTTGGCGGGCTGCCCGACCAAGCGCTCGTCCTTGCTGGTGAACGCCACCATCGAGGGGGTAGTGCGTTGCCCCTCGGCGTTCTGTATGACAACGGGCTCGCCGCCCTCCATGACTGCAACACACGAATTGGTTGTTCCTAAATCGATTCCGATGATCCTGCCCATATTGCTGCTCCCTCGAGTGTACTAGTTATTTGAATCGCTTGGGCCGCGATCTCCGGCGCCGCCCGAACCGTTCTGTTCTTCGCTGTTTTGCTCGCTGTTTTGCTCGGCGGAAGACTCATCGCCGCCGGCACCACCGGCCTGAGCGCCCGGCATCGAGACCTTCACCTTCGCGGAGCGCAGCACGCGGTCGTGTAGCATGTAGCCCTTCTGGTAGTCTTCAATCACTACCGGCTCAGGATGCTCGCCGTTCTGATCGGCGGTTACCGCCTCGTGCTTCTGCGGGTCAAACTCCTCGCCCTCGGAGTCGAAGCGCTGTAGACCCCATTTGCGCTCGAGCATGCTCGTCATCTGCTTTTCGATCAACACGATCCCCTCGTAGAACGAGTCGAAATCACGCGAGTCTTTGGCCGACTCGATCGCGCGCTCGAAATCGTCGATGACCTGCACCAGATCAAGCAAGAGTTGCTTGGTAGCATACGCGCCGAACTCTTCCTTCTCGCGCTGCATGCGCTTGCGGTAGTTCTCGAAATCGGCCTGTTTGCGGAGGTACCGTTCCTTCAGTTCGCTGTTTTCCTGCTCGAGCTCGGAAATACGGGCCTCGAGCTCGGCGAGTCGCGACTCCTCCGCAGACTGCTCTGCGGTGCGTTCTTGAGCGGTTGTGGACTGCTCCGCGGCCTCGAAACCTGCCTCGGCTTCGGACTCGGAGCCAAGCTGTTGCGTGTCTTGACCGGCCTCGCCCGCATTAGGATCGGCCGATGAGACCGCGGTCTCGGTCTCGGTCGCTTTATCCGGCTGCTTAGACATACATTCCTCTGTAGCTGATTCTTGCGTGAAAGGTAATCAAGCTGTCTCGAAACGTCAAGCCGTGGCCCGCTCCGTTACTTCTTGCCCGCGAGCTCGAGTATCAACTCCACCTCGCCGCGCGAGACCTTGGCGACGCGGGCGATCTCCTCGACCTTCCATCCCTGGTGCGCGAGCTTCACGACGTTGTCGCGTGCGTCGGCCGACGGAGCGCCTTTGCCCTTTTCTTTGCTCTTTGAGACGTCTTCTTTCACGAGGCTTGCGAGGAGTTTAACCTGGTCGTTGGCCTCGTTGCTGAGCTCCTCGAGCCTGGTCTCGGTGCGCGCGAGCCATTCGCGCGCCTGCTGCAGGCTTTGCGCGCGCTCTTCGAGATCCTGCAAGGTTTTATCAAGCGTCTGAATCTTCTTCACCGCCGCGTCGGCTTCTTTCTTGTTGTTGCTCAAGGTCTCGATTCTGCGAGTGAGCTCGTTCATCTCCTGTGGTAGCGCGCTGACCTCGCTCTGGAGCTCCTCGAGCCGTTTCTCGAGACTTTCAAGGTACTGAAAGTTCTTGTCGACCCCGTCGGTGGTGATATCGACGATGCTTTTCTTCTTCTCAAGCCTCGCGTATCGGTCCTCGATCTCGCGCTGCAGCCCGTCGAGGTTGCGTAACCCGGCCTGAAGCTCCTGGATCGTGTCGTTGCTCGCGGTAACCTGCTCGAGTTTTGTTTCCACCGAGTGAGACATGCCGATCAGCTTCTTGTACTCCTCCTCGAGCAGATCCACGCGCCGCTTCTCGGCCATAAACTTCCCGAGCTTCTCGGAAGACTCGTTCGCCATCTTGCGGATCTTGGAGAACTGATTCTCGAGCTCCCGAATCTCGCCTCGCTGAGCATCGACGCGCGCGAGCTCGGACTTCAGCTCTTCCATATCCTCCTGCAGCTGAATCTTCAGCGAGTCGGCGCGCTCAAACACCTTGGTCTGCTCGATGAAGCTCTTTTGACGCTTGTCTATCTCGTTGAGGTTCACCTGTAACAGTTTCGCCTCTTCCTCGAGCTTGCCGAACAACTTCTGCTGCGTCGCTTGAAACTGCTCGTAACTATCCTGGACAAACGAGCGAAACTCCTTACGGCGTTCCTCGGTTTGTGTCTGAATGTCGCGCGCCGTTTTCTGAAGCTCGTCATGAAACTCGCGATAGTCGTGGTCGAAGCGAGCGAGCGCCTGCTCGGTGCGCTGTGCAAGATCGTCCTTGAGCGACTGCACCTTGTTTCCGAGCTCCTCGATCTCCTCGCGAATGCGATTGCGGTCGTGCTGGTTTTCTTCCACCAGCTGCTCGCGTTGCTGCGCGAACTCGTCGCGAATTGAGCTCACGGTGTTGGAGCTGTTGACCTTAAGATCGGCAAACTGGTTCTTGATCTCGGCTTCGCTCGAGCGAAACTGTTGCCGAATCTCGGCTTGCCATACCTCGAGCTCACTGTTGGTTTCATCGAGCCGCGCTTTCAGCTCGGAGCGCGTGCCGTCGACCTCGCCTCCGAGCGCCTCGAGCTGTTGATCGATGCTTTTCTTGTGTTTTGCAACCTCTTCTCGGAGCCCGGCAGCCTGTTGCGTTAAGTCTTGCTGGAAGCGAGCGGTAAGGTCGCCTTTCATGGTCTCGATCTCGCCCATCACTGTTTCACGTTCGCTCGAGAGTTGATCACGGGCCGAGCTCAGCGCTCCCTCGAGCTCTTCGTGGTACGAGCGCAAGCGCCCGTCGAGCCGCTCGATGTGGTTTTGCACGCGTTGCTCGAGCGCAGTGAGCCGCTCGCTGTGCTCGCTCGAGTAGCGTTGCTCGAGCTCATCGCGTTTGGCCCGGGCGGTGGCCGAGACCTCTTCGATTGAGCGCTGCACCTCTTGCTGCCAATCGCCGAGCTTGCTCTCCATCGCGACGCTGCGCTCGCGCAGGTCGGCGAAAAACTCATCCTCGAACACGCGCAGCTTCTCGTTGACGTTATCGTAAGCCCGCTGTTTTAGCTCCTGTAGGTCGTTCTCGAGCGCGGTCATTGCGCTCCGCAGTTCGCCCATGGCCTCCTCGGCTTCCTTCTTGTCGGAAGCGCGCAGTTCCTTGAGGCGGTCGCGGTAGGTTTCCATCTCTTGAAGCAAGCGATTCTGCGCGGTCTCGATTGCCTCGCGCATACCGGCCTCCAACCTGTCCACCTCACCGGTGACCGACTCAATCTTATTGAAGCGATAGCCGAGGTCGGCTTCGTAGCCGTGGATGCGCTCCTCCACCGCGCCGAGCACGCTCTCCTCGAGCTCCTGTGCCTTTGCCTCGATCGCGGCGCCGGTTTTGTCGGCGAGGCCCGCGAGATCGGCGTGCAGCTTTTCTTCGTGCTTCTGCAGCTCCGCGCGCATCTGCTTAGATTGCCCGGTTAACTGCTCGGCAGTAGCGTTGAGGTCCTCGCGCGCCTCGCCAAACTGCTGGGAGAGCTTCTCGACCTCTACGGAGATGGTGTCGGCTTCGTGCTTGGTCTTGTCTTGGAGTTGCTGCATAAGCTCGGTCTCGAGCGCACGGGCCTGTTCGGTCGCCGAGGCGATGCGGTCGTGGTACTCGGCATCGAGCGCTTCGCGCGCCTCCCGGTGTCGTCGAAGCGAGGTTTCGAGCTCCTGCTCGAATCCGCCGGTTTTGTCTTGAAAGCTCTCCACGAGCTCATCGTAGCGCGCGCGTAGCTGGGCGTCGGTCTCGGTCGCGATCTGCTCCGCGTTGCGCTCCACCCCGCCGAGATAATCCTCGAGCTCACTCACGCGAGAGTCGCCGTCGGCGATGCGCTGTTCGATCTCGGAGGCCTTGTTCTCGGCGTGCTCGAACGCTTGGCTCGCGACCTCCTCGAGACGGGCTTGATTCTCGGTATTGAACTGCTCGGTGAGCTTCGGAATCTGCTGCTCGAGTTGGGTCAACCGTTCTTGGGTGGATTTGAGCCGTTTCCCGACGGTGTCGATGTACTCAGACTCTTCCTTGATGCGGTTGATGTTTTGCTCGGCTCGCTCGGTCATGCCGACGAGCTCGTCGAGCGCGCCGTCGTACTCGTCGATGCGGTTTCCGATACTGTCGATGCGCTCGGCGCGCTGTTGCAGCTCTTCCTCAGCCGACTGGATACGTTTGAGGACCTCGCGCGCCGCCTTCTGATTTACCTCGATCTCAATCGCCATATCCTTGAGCGCGGTAACCTTTTCCTCGACCATCGCGTCGAGATCTTGTTGTACCCGCGTTGCGTAACGCTTAACCTTCTCAAGCGAGCGATTGTTTTGGTCGAGTCGGCGGTACACCGCGAGTATTAGTACCACCAGTACCAATACGATCACGTTTCCCGAGAATATCATGCTTTCCCTCTCCCAGCATCTGAGTTCTCTACAGTATATAGCAAGAACGCTACGACTGCATACGAATAATCAACGTGTTTTCGACACGGTGTTCTCGAGAACCCAATCGCGAAGCGTGCTGAAGCGGGAGAAAGTGAGGACGGCTTGAGTGTTCTTGACAGGTGTTCTGGAGAGATGCGCGGCGTGCATCCCCGCGTTAACCGCACCGACCACGTCGTACTTGTAACTGTTGCCGACGTACAGGATTTCCTCGGGTCGGCACCCGAGACGGGATGCGAGTTGTTCAAACGGCTCGGGGTTCGGCTTGAGGTACCCAACCTCTTCGCTCGAGAAGGCGCAGTCCCAGTACCCCTCGAGCCCGAGAAGGCCGAGCTTTCTGGATACCGGAAAATCCGAGGTTACGCCGACCTTGAGCCCGGCCTCTCGAAATGATTTCACGGTTTCGATCACACCGCTGTAGATCGGGACGCGATCGATGATCGTCTCCCATTCGGTGTAGATTCGTTCATTGATGAGCTGCGCCGCCTCGTCGGTTCCAATCGCGAGCTCGGCCCCGAGCATCTCGGCCTGCACGCGGTAGAAGTCTTCGATCGGGCGAACGGTCCGGATCTTGTGCCGGACCCGCCCGAAACGACGCATGAGGCGCAGGTTACGAAGCACGAAGCCGATCGACCGGAGGTACATCTCGCGGTTCGGGTACAGTGTGCCGTCGATATCGAAACCCACGGCTTTTAGAGCCAACAAACTAGATAACGTCCCCTCGATTGATTACCAACGTAAAAATGCCGGTTTGCGTCTGGGTTTGACCGCTCGGCAGCGGCTCGAATCGCCATCCGCGCACCTCCTCGCGCACTTTTTCGTTCACGCGAGTATAGCGCGACTGTTGTTGGAGAATCAAGGAGCCGGGGACCACGAAACCACGTGGATCGACATCGAATACCACCACGATGGTTGTGGTGGGCGGGACGTTGTTGTCGAAATCGGCCGCGGTGAACGATAGATCTATGTTCGGCTCTCCGCGCCCGCTTATGCCGCGAATCAACCCGCTCTCGGCCTCGCCCGGATCCTCGGCCGCCGGGTCGCGCTCGGTTTCGGGCGCTGCGTCCTCGCCGGCCTCCGGCGCGGCCCGTCGCGCCCGCGCAACCGAGTCGAGCACGTCGCGAAGCTGCCGCTCAAACTCCGGATCGCGGTCCAGTCTTCGTGCAAGCTCCTCGGCATCACGATCGTCCATCCGAGTCTCGGGATCGCGTTCGGCTTGCTCGCCGGTAGCCCAGTCCGGAAGATCCGGCGGGTCTTCCTCGCGCGCGGCCAGGTCGTCGAGGTCGTACTCGGGGCGGTCCGGCCGCCGCCGCTCGGCGGTTCGGTCGCCACCGAGTAGGTCTATATCGTCCGGCGGCGGTAACGGTTCCCGCGGTGCTTCCTCGGGGGCGGGCTCGGGGCTTGGTTCGGGTTCAGGCGCCGGGTCGGGCTCGCTCGGCTGCTCGGGAGCAGGTTCGGGCTCGGCAGGCGGCGCCGGCTCCGGCTCAGGTTCCGGTGCGGGCGCGGGTTCAGGCGTTGCCGGGTCGGGGTCGGCCTGAGACAGCTCCTCGGGCGCGGGCTCCGACGGCTCGGGCTCCGGCGGGGTTTCCTCGAGCTCGAACTCATCGAGCGAGACGTAGATCGGCTGCTCGTACTCGGGAAACTCCTCTATGCTCCAGCCGAACACGTACAGCAGAGTTAGTATCACCAGGTGTATCCCGAACGCTACCGCGATGCTCGTCGCGAGCCGTTCGCGATCGGAATGTATCATATGCTATGGTGCTCCTACGTCTTCACGAGTCCGCAGGTTTACCCCGCGGAAGCCGTTTCTGCGCAGCACATCGAGCACGCGCACCATCGTGTCGTACGCAACGGTACGATCGCCCTCAACGATCACCGACCGGGTGGCCTCGCGGCCGTCGGCCTCCTGAGCGGCAGCGTCGAGCTGCGCCGCCGCGTTTCTGAACTCGTCGAAGGTGTAGCGGTCTCGGTTTATGTAGAGCTCGTCCTCTCCGACAACCGTTACCACGATGCGGCTCATCACGACCGGATCGCTGGTCTCGGCGCCCGGCAGATCTATACTGATACCGGGAGTCATGATGAAGGTACTCGAGACCATGAAGAACACCACCAGCTGAAAGACCACGTCGATCATCGGGATGAGGTCGACATTGGCCTTCGGCGAGAGGCGTCGCTTAAACTGCATTATTACCGGTCCCCTTCAACAACAATACCATCTCGCTCACCCGATTTTCGAGATGTATGATCGAGTGGTTCACCTTGCTCACCAGGTAGTTGTAGAAGATAATCGCCGGGATCGAGACGATGATGCCCGCCGCGGTCGTGATCAAGGCCTCCGAGATGCCCCGTGCCAGAATTGCGGGATCGCCCGCGGCGCCGAACTCACCGAGTACGCCGAAGGCCTGAATGTTCCCGGTTACGGTCCCGAGCAGACCGAGCAACGGCGAGATATGCGCGATCGTGCCAAGCGAGGTCAAAAACCGCTCCATGCGCGGGATCTCCATATTGGCGGCGTCGGTGATCGAGGCCTTGATAACCTCGGAGGAATACTGCCGATGCTCGATACCGACCCTCATAAGGTTCGCGACCGGGCTTGGGTTGCTCTCGCAGATCGCAAGAGCTTCATCGAAATGATGCTTCTCGAGTGTTTGTCTGAGCCGATTGATAATCTGGTTTTCGTCGCCTCTTATCTTTCTAAAATACAACAACCGCTCGATGATGATCGCGGCGGCAACAACCGACAACATCACGATGATCACCAGGATGACTCCGCCGCGAGCGAACAACTCAACCATTGAAAACTCCTTATCCGTACCTTGCAGACTCGTGTCTTATAGGGAAATCTGCGTGCTAAAGATCACCCGGAATCCGGGCTCGATAAAGGGACGCCCGTCGTTCACCGATGAACCGAGGCTCGGGCGCCCGTCCTCGAGCAAGGGCTCGAGGATATCCTCAAACGATAACTGAAACTCGATCCCCTCGACCGCTTCGGCGCGTCCGAACAGTCGCAGCTGCGGGAGGACCGGGTCGTCGTAGATGCGAAACCGATTTTCGGCGCCGGCAGCAAGCGTCCCGGCGGCGTTCTGCAGCTCGAGCTGAGCGTTGATACTGTGCGTCGGCTCGAGCACCGAGGTATCGAGCAGCTGTCCTTCCCACCCGAGCCTAAAGCGCAGGTGCTCGGCGACGCGCGCGGTAAGCGCAGCCGAGGGCGTGAGAAGCGTGCGCTCTTTCTGCTCGAACCCAAAGCGATTGGTCACAAAATCGTTCAGCACCAGGCGATTCTCGATCCGCGCGTAGCGCAGGCCGGCCTCCACGGTGTTCTCAGGTCCGTCGAGCTCGTAGACCGCCCCGAGCTCACCGTACCACTCGGCCTCGTTTCGCAATGCGCTGCCGTCGCTGCCGACAACGCTCAGCAACGGGAGATCTTCCCACAGGTTGAAATAGCGCCGGCGGTGAATCTCTTGCCCGCCCTCGGCGCGCAGCGTCAACTGTGAAATGGGGTTTCCTTGCAAACCCAGGTGAAACGGGACGTGTAGTTGTTCATCGATCTCCCAGACAACGCCGGCTCCGGCACCCAACGAAACCGGTGGTTCAAAGAAGTACTCAAACTCTCCGTAGAGATCAAGGTTCTGCGCCGGGTCTATGCTGTCGGCATCGTCGGCCGACAGCAGTCGGATATCGTACCCGCTGCGAAGCGCGGCATCGAGCGACGGCAGACTGAGCTCGGCCGTGAGGCCGGGCGCAAGCACGGTTTCGCGTGCGCGCGGAGGGTCCTCGGCGTCGGTCAACACGCGATTCACCGTGGAGGCGTCGAGCCGCGTCGTGATGTTCAGCGAATCGGTCGGCGAGATGCCGGCTTGCGTTCCGCCTGAAAGATACCGATGCTCGACGGAGTAGTACTTCTCACCGTTGTCGTCCGCCGCACGCGCCTGCTCCTGAAGGCCTTCCTCGCGCGAGAAGAACCGCCCGTCGAGCTCGAGCGCAAACGGGCCGAGATCGCCGGCGATAGTGCCGTCTATGAGGTTGTCGCGGCGAAAGAAACCGGTGCCGGACTCTTGGCCCGAGTAGCCGTCGATCCCGTCGTGCGAAAACTCGAAGCGAAACCGCGGATCGGCACCTAATTTGTACAGGCTCAGCGCCCCGAGAATGTGGTTCATGTTGCCGGTCCCGAGCCGACCGGTTGTGTAGATCGAGCTCTCGCCCGGTTCGGGCTGCCGCGGGTCTACGACCTCGGGATCGAGCCCCGGCTGCGGCAGCACCGTGGTCGCAAGTGCCGCATCCTCGGTGCCGGGCAACGGCACCTGCACCTGCGGTATCGGCAGCGGTGGCGATCCCGGCAGCTCAGCGTCGACTATCTCCACGCGCAGGTCTTCCACCTCAAGCAGCAAGGTCGGAACCAGGATCTCGGTTTCATCCGGCGAGTCGGGCCCGGCCGAAGGTTCTTCCGCAAAGGCACCGACTGTGGCGAAGCCTACGAGCAGGAGGAACACAAGACTGAGCATGGGGGATGTTTTCAGTATTCGTACTGTCTTCATGCGAACCATCTTCATGCGAACTATCTTCACGACTCAGCTTTCTCCTAACAGACGGCGCGCTTCGGCGGTCCATTCCGAGTTCGGGAACTCTTCTTCGAGCTCGCTCTTAATTGCCTCGGCTTCGGCTCTACGTCCCGCGCGGATCTGCATCTCGGCGGAACGGTAGAGCGAACGCGCGACATGGTCGGTGTCGGCCGGGTTTATCGCGGCCGCGTCGAGGAACCGCTCGGCCGCTCGCGCGTACTCGCCTTGATCGCCGGAGTGCTCGGCGAGCATGAAGGCCGCGAGCGCCGCCCGCTCGGGGTCTTCCTCTTTGTACTCCATCGTTTCGCGCAACAACGGCAACACGATTCCGAGCTCACGCGGCCCGACCGC
>PUOW01000322.1 GCA_003552185.1 Spirochaetaceae bacterium | reverse complement strand
GCGTCGCTGGACTCAACGAATCGCAATAACAAACGCCAAGAAATCAGTGCGACTGTGCGCGTGATCGTCGACGGCACGCAGAGCTATGTCGACAAGAACGGTACACTTGCCCTGAGCCGAATCCAGTCGGACGTCGTCGACGAACTGACCACACACAGCGGGACATGGTCGGCCGACGGCGTCGGAGCAGAAGAGGAGATCGCGTGGAGCGACGAATTGAATCGATACCTCGGAGTCGTCGAACTCGGTTTTGAGAGCAACAGCACACTACATCCAACCTATCACGAATAACACAACATTATGAGCACAGCAGTAACAGCCAACGTTATCAACGTCACAGTCGACGGCACCCAACTCGATCTCGTCGAAGAGGACTCCGTCGACTATGATGGCGGAGAATCTACCAACGACTTCGAAGCGGCAGCAAAAGAAATCAGCGAGACGTTCCATGAGGTTGCGAACCCGACGTTGTCGCTCTCGCTTGCAGTCGAGAAGGCTGCCCAAGAGGGACTCACAGCCTGCGGCATCCTCGACGAAACCGGCGAGTACCAACTCTCGGGCAATCGGCGGATCGAAGACATCACACTCGAATACCTCAATGGTGAAAACGGCGAAGTCGAGCTTGAAATGACGATCCCGTCGGCGACCGCAGAGTGGAACTCGATGGACTCGCAGAACCCGCTTATGTTTGATGTCACGATGCACGTCAATGAGAAACCAACAGTGGCCGTGCCTGGAGCGGAGTGATTTAAATGAGCACTGAAGCAAAAATAGCGGGGAATTATGCCATCACTGGCGGTTCGGGCGACCCCTCGTTCGTCGCAGAGCGGTTAGCAGAGATACAAACCGATCGGCAACCAGCGGTCGATGCGACAGAGGCGGCAGAACTCCGCGAACACGTTGAAAGTGGCGTTGTTGACTACGGCACCGTCGACATCAACGGTGACTCGATCGAGATGACGTCGCCGATCGGCGTCGGGAGACGATGTCGGATTGTCAAACAGGCCAACACAGCCGACGAACGTGGCGATGATGCAGCGGCGCTTGAGTCGATCCTTGGCATGGTCGACGCGCTCAACGCAGTGACCGAGACGGCGTATGATCGAGACTATTGGGACGATCTTGCGGATGAGGCGCTTCGAGATGCCTTCCAGCAGGCAGTGCGACAATCTGCGGGCGGTGCGGAAGCGGGAAACTGACTCGGTGGGCCAAAGAAGACTCGGGCCAGCAATATTTTGGCTTGTGCTTACAACTCGGGAAGACGCCCACAGAACTCGGCGAGGAACCACCGCAATCCCGATTTTTCATACAACAAGCATGGCGCGAGCATGTGACACGACGCAACAATGAGATGGAGAGATATCAATGAGTGAATTTGAACTTGAAGGGCTGCTCGGCCTGGACGCCAGCGACTATGTCAGCGGCGCGGACGATGCGACAGCAGCCAGTGACGACCTCGTCCGATCGGCTGGCGAGACAAGTGAGTCGTTGCTTGATATCGACCCAGCAGGAATTGCTGCGGGAGGAGCGCTCGCTGGAGTGGGCACGGCTATGCAGTCCGTTTTGGACGAGACCCAAGAGCTCAACGAGACACTCGGACGGACGTCGGTTGGCATGGACCTCACGACAGATGAGACACGCGATCTGGCGACGTCCCTCTCGGACGCCAGCTTCCCGGTCGACGATGTTGTCGGCTCGATGGACGCACTTGCACAGATCGGCGTCGACACGGAAGAAGAGATGCGATCGGTTGCGCTCGCAGCGGACAATCTCGCCGATGCAACCGGGACATCGGCAACACAAATTTCTGAAGGCCTCGCGCCAGCCGTGATGGCGATGGATGGCGATCTCTCGGCGCTCGAAGACGATGCGGATGCGTTTACCAACGCGGTTCGAAACACGGGACTTGAGATGTCGGATCTTTCCTCCACGATCGAGCGACTTGACTTCACTCAGATGGAGGAAATGGGCCTCTCGGCAGCGGACACAGCGGAGTTGATCGGGAAGTTCGGCGAGGAGAGCGGATTTACCGGCCGGCAGTTGCGATCGAACTTCGGACAGGCGGTCGAGGCTGCGGATGGAGACGTCAACGAGTTAGTCACTGAGTTGGGACTCGGTGAGGACGCAATGGCGTCACTCGCCGATGAGACAGCAGCGGGATCGTCAATGACCGATCAATACGCCAACGCTGCGAACGAATCACTCACGACGATGGACACACTCCGATCGTCGTTTGCAGACATCCGACTCGAAGCATCGGGGATGCTTGGTCCGCTCGATGCGGCCGCACCAGCAATGCAAGGCCTCGGTATCGCCGCGATCGCACTCTCAACGATCAACTTTGGGGCAGTCATCCCATCGATCGGGGGAGTTGTGGCCGCCGCGACACCTTTGCTGCCAATTCTGCTCCCTCTCGCTGCCATCCTCGGCGGGATTGGTGTTGCATGGCACAAAGGCTGGATCGATCCCGTCGAGACAGTGACTTGGCTGGCTGGTGAGGGAGGCGACATGATCGGTTGGCTGACCGGTCGCCTTGGCGATGCGACTGACGCAGTGATGCGATTTTACCCTCCGATACGAGTCGCGAGAGAAGTCTGGGAAAACAACTTGTTCGGCATCCAGGACACGACGCGATCGGTGGTCGACGCGATCGTCGGGAGTGTCGACTGGCTGATCGGGAAGATCAACGCTATCCCGGGTATCAATATTGGAGGCGACGAGATCGACGCCGAAGTCGATGACGCGGTCGAATCAACAGACTCGCCCGCCTCGACAGATTCTCGTGGAGGGTTGGTGCCTGTGATGGGTGGCTCCGAGCCGATTGATGCCGCAGTGCCAGAGGACACCAGTGTTGACGACGAGATGGACACACCGCCCACAGACCTTGACGACGGGACATCCTCACGACGATCGTCGTCGAGCTCGCAACCACGATCGACAGGGAGCAGCACGAACAAAATCATCGAAGAGTTGCGCTCGCTGAGAGAGCTCTTCGACGGCGGTCTTGGGCTGTTAATTGAAGATGGACAAATCAAGACTGCAGATGGACATATTGTCGAGATCGTCGATGCTCGATTGGAGCGAGTTGGAGATCGCGAAGCACGGAACTCATAATTATGCACTGGACTATTGAAACCGATCGCGGGATAATCACAGCCAACGCACACGACGGGCAGCTTTTTGATACCGCGCCTGGCTCTGAGATATCCCCGCGATTTGCGTTTTGGGACGAGGGATCTGCCGATCGGCACGCAGCGCT